>JACQRZ010000053.1 GCA_016206235.1 Candidatus Uhrbacteria bacterium | reverse complement strand
GCTGTAGTGTGGGAAGTTCTTCAAATATGATTTTTCTCGTTGGAGTATACAGCGATAAAATGTGCGTACGCAATCCAAAAAAAGACAACGCGAAAATAGAAAAACCTCGTTCGCGTGCTTCATCGATAATAACGCGGCTACGATTATAGATGAGAGATTGCCACGACTCATCGATATTTTTTTCAGCAAACAGTCGAGGAAGAAGTAATGAAAAAAGCAGCCAATGCGTGAATGCGCGTGTTTTATAAAAGAAACGAGAAATGATTTCGGGGACACGATATGAAAATAACGGAAAACCAAAAATGTCATCAAATTTTTCTGCCCAGTGTGCAGGAGAAGCTGGCAGAGGGTCGCAATGTTTGCAGAGGTTGCGGGGCATAGACAAAACAGAGAGAAATTCGTATAATGACAAATACTCATTCATTATATACATGAGCGTATGAATCTCACAACATCACTATGGATACTTGTTGCAGTTGCCGTCGTAGTCGTCTGGATCATTGTTATATTTAATAGCCTGGTACGTCGAAGAAACCAAACCGACGAGGCGTGGTCTGATATTGATATTCAGCTGCGCCGGCGCTATGACCTCATCCCGAATCTTGTTGAAGCGGTAAAAGGGTATATGGCACATGAACGCCAGACGTTGGAACATATTACAACAGCTCGCACTATAGCAATGGGCGCGCAATCCCTTCCAGAAAAGGCACAAGCGGAAAATATGCTCACTGACGCATTGAAAAGTTTGTTCGCTGTTGCCGAGAACTACCCCGACTTGAAGGCCTCACAAAACTTTTTGCAACTTCAAGACGAGATCAGCGATACTGAAAATAAAATTCAGGCGGCACGTCGCTTTTACAACGCCAATGTCCGAGATTTCAACACGCTGCTGCAGAGTTTCCCGTCAAATATTGTCGCGCGTATGTTTGCTTTTACGCAAAGGGCATTTTTTGAGATTGACGAGCCTGCCGCCCGCAAACCCGTCGCAGTTACATTTTAAGTATTCCTAACCACTAGTCACTGGCATCATGTACAATCACATCGTAGCAAATAAACGAAAAACATTTCTTCTTATTACCATATTCGTCGGTATCATTCTTGGACTAGGCTATATAGCAGGACACATGACCGGTTATGGTTGGTATGGCATTATTCCTGCCGCGATCCTCTCGCTTGTTATGACGCTTTTTTCGTATTATGGCGGCGACAAAGTTGCTCTTGCCACATCACGCGCTCAGGAAATCGCGCGCAATGACAATCCCTATCTTTGGCGTATGGTTGAAAATCTTTCTATTGCACAAGGCATGCCCATGCCGCGGCTGTATATAATCCCTGAGCAGGCAATTAATGCGTTTGCCACTGGCCGCGATCCGCAGCACGCTTCTGTTGCGGTTACCCTTGGAGCGATGCAAAAGCTTACTAACGAAGAGCTTGAGGGTGTTTTGGCGCATGAGCTTTCGCATGTGAAAAATTACGACATACGTGTCATGACCATTGTTATTGTATTGGTTGGTGTTATCGCACTTCTTTCAGACTGGATGGTTCGTATTCAGTTTTTTCATGGTTCTAATGACCGAGACAAAGGGTTGCACCCCATTTTTCTTGTTGTCGGAATCGTCCTAATGATTCTTACACCCATTATTGCCCAGCTTATTCAGCTGGCTGTTTCTCGAAGCAGGGAGTATTTGGCAGATGCGTCGGGGGTTTTACTGACGCGCTATCCAGAAGGACTTGCTCGCGCGCTTGAAAAGATTGCACAGGACAGCCAGCCCCTTGAAACGGCAAATAGCGCAACCGCGCATCTCTACATAGCAAATCCCTTTGGTAATACACGAAAGTGGCTTAGCAATCTTTTTTCAACACACCCTCCAGTTGAAGAGCGCATTGCTCGACTGAGAAACATGGGCAGGTAAGTTACAAAATGAATTGATACTGTGGATAAACCAAGTTAAGCACCAATTATCGGTATTTTGAACACGAGTATTGTTCATTAAAAATCATTATAAATATAACAAAAATCGCTTTTCTGTATCCATATTGTGTTCAGTTGAGAGTTCATCTTTGACCAAGGCCTTAAAAAATGCTATACTTAAAACAGATTGAGTTATTTACAACTTAATAGAAAAGTTGTCCAAAAGGAAGAAAGCTTCGTTTTTGTGCAATTTTTCTGCTTCTCTACTTTTCTTTTTAGGAAGAAGCCGACGCTTCCTGACTAAAAATAAAAACACAGCAGAGGTATACTTGAATTCCTTTATGTTATAAGCAATGTCTTGCCTCTAAGATAAAGGGATTCAAAATTGTACCAAAGAACAGTAGAGGGGTCTTGCTTTTCTAAAGCTCGGCAGAAAAGCGTTCACATCCTTTTAGATATATATTGACGACTATCTTCCTGATGGTTGACAATTGGGCAAACCGCCTTATGTAAAAGGATATAGGGGCGAGTCAGCGATATATCTATTATTTCCTCAAGATTTTTTGAGGGGGCGCTGAAGCGCCCTCTCTTTATATATAGGAATATACAGGAAATGTTACAATTCGTAATCGCGCCGAAGCGCGAACAGCGAAGGCGGATTGAAACATTCAGGCATTCGTGTAATAGTATGTATATATGCCCAGTAATACAACATTCAGTGTTTACTCTAATGTTCGCACAGACAAGAACCTGGCTATACAATAAATATATAAGATTCCAGCATATCAGTGTCGTTTAGGACGTAAACAATCGTCGAACATACTGAATGTTGATATACTGGGTATGATGACAACAGTATTTTTAGGACAAATGAGGGAAAAACTTTTGGCTGAAAAGATACGTCTTCAGACTCAACTTTTGGCCAATGCTAATGCTGGGCATGCGGGTGATTCACAGCCGAAATGGGAAAATTACGGCGATAAGGAAGATGAAAACGCGGCAGAAGTCGCTGCTTTTAGTGATGCTGTCGGACTCGGTCAGGCGTTGCAGTCAGAGCTGGCTGAGGTAGAAGCAGCACTGCAGCGTATTGACGAACAAACATATGGCATCTGCAAAAACTGCGGCCAGAATATCGATGAAAAGCGCTTACGTGTTCGGCCGATGTCTTTGCTGTGTGTAGCATGCCAAGAGCAAACTGAGCGAAGATAGGACATGTGGCAGCTTGCGCTCACAGTATGTTTTCTTACACTTTTTGATCAAGGAACAAAATTTTTTGCGCAAAGCCTCATTCCAGATGAAGGCTTTTTTTTGTTTCCTTTTTTTGCGTTACAATTTTTTCTCAACAAAACATTTTGGGGTTTTTCTTTTTCGCAAGCGTATTATATCGCCGCTTCGATAGCGTTTCTCGCTGCATGGAGCGCGGTGTATTACAGAGTCCTGCGTTCATCAGAACAGAGGCCGTATGTTTTTCTTGGAACATCGCTTCTTCTTTCAGGCATTGTCAGCAACATGATAGATAGGATTCGATTTGGCGGCGTTGTTGACTGGATGAACTTCAATGGCGTCGGAATTTTTAATTTTGCGGACGTGTTCATTATTACCGGCACCGTTTTGCTCGCATGGTATTTTTTCAAGATTGATCAAAAGAAAGGTATACTTAAGAGTAACTAGTTACTCTTAATTTGTTTGTATGCCATCGACAATCATGACCGCCGCGCTTGTGGGGTTGGAGTGTGAGCCAATTGAAGTGCAGTGCGACGCTGGCAGCGGTCAGTTTTATTTTTGTATTGTCGGCTTGCCTGACACAGCGGTGCAGGAGTCGCGAGAGCGAGTACGCTCTGCAATAAAAAATAGCGGGTTTCATTTCCCACGGGGGCGCGTTACCGTGAATCTCGCTCCTGCGGACATCAAAAAAGAAGGGCCTGCCTATGATATGCCCATTGCTGTCAGTATTCTCTTGGCTGGCGGCACTATCCTTACATCGGAGAGCCTCACGACACTTACCACATCACTTTTTATCGGTGAACTTTCTCTTGAAGGACAGTGTCGCTCGGTACATGGAATTCTCTCCGTAGTGTTGATGGCAAAAAAACGCGGCGTGACGCATGTCTATGTTCCGCAAGATAACGCACGTGAGGCCGCGCTTATAGAAGGAGTAACGGTGTATCCAGTCGCATCGCTTCACGCACTTGTCCAACATTTGAGTGGCCATAGTTCTATTGAACCGTACATACAAACGAACAGTCAAGAAGATGAACCATCTGCAGTATACGAGATAGACATTTCCGCGATAAAAGGGCAGGAGCATGCAAAGCGTGTATTAGAAATTGCCGCGGCTGGCGGGCACAACCTTCTTTTTAATGGTCCGCCTGGATCAGGAAAGACGTTACTTGCGCGTATGATGCCGAGCCTATTACCGCGTCTAACACTTGAGGAAAGCTTGGAAGTTACACGTTTGTATAGTGTTGCCGGTTTGTTATCTCCACAAACACCTCTTATGCGCGTGCGTCCGTTTCGCAGTCCTCATCATACATCATCAGCAGTTGCGTTGGTTGGCGGAGGGTCGTGGCCACGGCCCGGTGAGATGAGTCTTGCGCACAGGGGTGTGTTATTTATGGATGAGTTTCCTGAATTTCCTCGAAATGTTTTGGAGGCTCTGCGCCAGCCACTTGAAGACGGCGTTGTGACGGTGAGCAGATCAAACGGCAGTGTTACATTTCCGGCCCGATGCATGTTGGTTGCTGCGCAAAATCCATGCCCCTGTGG
>JACQRZ010000004.1 GCA_016206235.1 Candidatus Uhrbacteria bacterium | reverse complement strand
GTTGTATTACTGGGAAACCTTTTTGTCAACCAGGTGTTTAACAATATACCGTCAGCAGTGGGCGGTTTGTTTCAATTATGTCACTTGATCCAATTGAAGAGATAAAAACGCGACTGAATCTTGTTGATATTGTGAAAGGATATATTCCTCTCCAATTGGCCGGTGGAAACTATAAGGCCCGATGTCCTTTTCATCAAGAGAAGAGCGCTTCTTTTATGGTAAGCCCTGCAAAGCAGATATGGCATTGCTTTGGCTGTTCCGAAGGCGGTGACATGTTTACCTTTGTCATGAAACAGGAGGGCGTTGAGTTTAGGGAAAGCTTAAAGATTCTCGCAGAAAAAGCAGGCGTTGAGTTGGAACAGCACGGACAGCACGAGTCTGGTGAAAAAAACCGTCTGCTACGCGTACTCGACTTGGCTACCGAATATTACTATCAAGCTCTCAGTCGGGCGACGCAAGCGAACCTCGCGCGCGAGTATGTGCACAAGCGAGGCCTTGATCAGGCGATTATCGATGAGTTTCGTATTGGTTTTGCATTGCCAGACTTTGAAGCCCTAACGCAATTCTTGCTTTCACGGAACATTCCTATTAATGAGATTATCAAGGTAGGGCTTTGCCTCAAAAAGGAGCGAGGGTATGGGTACTTTGATCGGTTTCGCAACCGACTCATGATGCCTATCCGCAATGCGCAAGGCCACGTTGTTGGGTTTAGCGGCCGCATCATTGACACGGGTGACAACCGAGCAGCTGGCGGAGCCAAGTATATCAACTCGCCGCAAACAGGATTGTATGACAAGAGTAAAATCGTGTTCGGTCTTGATAAGGCAAAAATGGCAATTCGCGAAAAAGATTGTGCCATTCTTGTGGAAGGACAAATGGACTACTTGGCGCTGGTGCAGGCAGGCACGCGCAATGTTGTGGCAACGTCGGGAACAGCGCTCACTGCTGACCAAATAAAACTTCTCAAGCGATTTACCGCCCACGTGTATTTTGCTTTTGACTCAGACAGCGCAGGAGCAGCGGCAACCATGCGCGGCATACACCTGGCATTGCACGAGGGAATGAACGTCAAGATCATTCAGTTACCAAAAAAAGCAGACGGAACGCCGCTCTACAAAGATCCTGACGAGTGCGTGAAAAGAAATCTTGATGACTGGAACGCGTCGGTTGCTCACGCCTTGAACTTTGTTGAGTTTTATTTTTCAAAGATAATCCCGCTCGCTGGAATACCCGACGCGTTTGAAAAGAAAAAAGTGGCACGCACCATTTTATCAGTCATTTCGCTTGTCCCAGACGCCATTGAACAAGATCACTGGATTCAAAAGTTGAGCAGCCGCCTTTCGCTGTCGGAAGGCATCTTATGGGAAGAGCTCAAAAAATTGAAATCACTGCAAGTCAAACCACATGAGCATAGTTCTCATGAAGCCACCAGTACACCGACAGCAAAAGACGATATACTCCTCGCACTTATCCTTGCCTATCCGCAGTGCGCCCACAATGTATTCGAAAAAGTGCAGCCAGACATGTTTTCCATGGATATCCACCAAAAACTTTACAGCCGTATAGTGGAAGAGTATACTAAAAAAAGTGTAAAAAATCTCTTGGGAAACGGGGATTTTGGCGATGTGTCAGCCGAGGCAACAACATTGGGGCTTTTGGCAGACAAAGATTTTAGTGAAAGCGACCCTACGTATATACAAAAGACGATCGATACGCTCGCTCGACAACTGCGGCACACATGGATCAAAAATAAAATCGCAGAGTTGCAACAACTTATCCAAGGGGCCGAAGCAGAACACAATACGAGCGCCGTTGCACAGTATATGCACGAGTGCCACGCCCTACAAAAGGCTCTTAAAGAATAGCAAACACTTGTTAATAAGAGTCCTTCAAAGACGTTAATTTTTATATTTCATGAGTAAGTCCAAGCTGAAGAAAAAGGAAAAAGACGTGAGAAAAAAGCCTGCAAAAGGTAGCAATGCAAAGACGAAGGCAGTAAAGAAGGTAGCGCCAAAAAAGCAGGTTAGAACATCGGTAAAATCCGCCAAAAGCGGATCCGCCTCAGGCAGAAAATACGTTAAGCCAAAGCTTGTCAAAAAACCGGCTATTAAAAAAGAACTCAAAAAAGCACGTGAGCCAAAGCGGGCCGTAAAGCGCGAACTTGCGCAGTTTCCCTCACCTCAGACAATCGAAGCTTTTATTACCAAGGGACGATCGCGCGGATTTTTAACTGAAGAAGAAATTCTCTACACCTTCCCTGACTTGGAAGAATACGCCGAGCAGTACGAAGATTTTCTTGACGAACTGGAAAGCCATAGCATTACCATCATTGAGCGAAAGACCGGATTTTTAGATATCACGCCACAACCAGAAAAAACGGCCAAAGAAAAGAAAGAGCATGCAGTTTCGCATATCGATCTTTCGGATATTTCTGCAGATTCCATTCAAATGTATTTGCGCGAGATCGGTAAGGTACCGCTTCTCACCGGTGAAGAGGAGATCTCACTTGCCAAGCGAAAGGACAAGGGCGACAAAGAGGCAGAGCGTCGGTTAATTGAGGCAAATCTTCGTCTCGTCGTATCTATTGCAAAAAAGTTTGCAGATAAAAGTTTGTCGCTTCTCGACCTTATTCAAGAAGGAAACATGGGGCTCTTCCGTGCCGTGCAGAAGTTTGACTATCGCAAAGGATATAAGTTTTCAACATACGCCACATGGTGGATTCGCCAGGCAATTACCCGCGCGCTCGCAGATCAGTCGCGTACGATCCGTATTCCGGTGCATATGGTTGAAACCATCAATCGGTTCCAAGGCATTCAGCGCCAGCTTATTCAGGATTTGGGGCGCGAGCCAATGCCAGAAGAAATCGCAGCTGAAATGGGGGAGAGCATCGACAAGGTGCGCCACATTATCAAGATTAACCAAGATACGATTTCGATTGATACCTCAGTCGGTGATGAAGATGAGAACAGCACGCTCGTGGATTTTGTGGAAGACGAACGAACAATGACGCCTGACAGAGCAGCAGGATTGCAGATTTTACGCGAACGCATGCAAGAGATCGTGAATCAGCTTCATCCGCGCGAACAGAAGATTTTAGAGTGGCGATTCGGTTTGGCCGATGGAGTGTCGCACACATTGGAAGAAGTCGGCAAAGAGTTTGGCGTTACTCGCGAACGTATTCGCCAGATCGAAGCAAAGGCTTTGGAAAAAATCAAAAAACAATACGGCGTTGATCGCCTGAAAGATTACATGTAAATCTATGGGTTTAACAGGCGGGGGAGAGTTTGGCGAAAGGGCCGAACGTCGATATACAACATCAGGTCTCTACGAAGATGCGCTCAACGCATATTCTTGGCTTGGGAGTCTTTTTATTGATGGGCCGAAAATTCGCGAACTGCTGAGAACAAAGATACGAACCTACGACGAATATCTGCGTGATACCTACCATGATCAGGCTGGTGGCATTTTAGCGCAGTCAAATCACGAGACAATCAGGCAGTTGGATGCTCTTGTTGAGGAGTATAATGAACTTGCGACCAAAGGCGAAGTAACGAATGAAATAGCAAAAAAGTATTGTGACAAGATCGTTGCGTTATTTCGCGAAGGTAAGGGTGTTATGAAGCGCGCGCTTGAAAAAGAAGATCAAACATAAAAAATCGCCACTCATGGCGATTTTTTACTTCACATGAAAAGTTTTGAACATTGTCTCAATCTCTCCTCCTTCAAAATGATTGCAAATCACAATGAATGGCCCTTGTTCGGGTATATTTTCTCTTCCTTTGGACTCAAACTTCACACTATTTCCATAGAGTTCAGCAAGTACTGTGCCAATTATCCCTCTCTTCCCTTGTAAATATCGGGGTAAATATCGATCTTGATATGCCCGTATTTTCTTGTCGTTCGTGGGCTTGTACGGCAATCCAATGAGGTGCGCGCGTTCCCCATGTATGCAGTTCAAATCGTTGCTGATCTCATCTCGCTCTCGAACGCACAAAAACGAGAAGATATCGCCTTTGTCTTTGCGATGCGCGAAGAAGTTGACTATTATTTAGAAGTTCTTTGTCTTAAAGAGGAAGTGGAGCGCGATTCTCGCCGTTTCAAACTCTTCCGTTTAGGGCGATGGTTTCGAACATCGTCCAGAAACTCCGAAGCTGGAAGCGTGTTCGGAATTTTTTAACGGGACGCATATATTTCGTTTATAATCGACATGTTCCTAAAACACATTTTGGTTCCGCAAAACAAGAGGGATGGTTAGAAATTGCCGCGGGACAATACATATTTTTACACTCTTTATTTATCTTACTATCCCATTCTGACCTGAAGTTTTTATTTATTGCGATAGCCGTCCCCATATACGCGCATCCGCAACAATCTGAAGATACTGAAATACAATCAGTGTTCTCAGAGCACTGATACATTTCTCCTTTCACAATACTAGTTTGCGAAAAAAGAAAAAAACCAATTCCAAGTAGAAGAACAATCAGAAAGATCGCTAATATTTTTTTCATAGCTTTTTGAACTTAATTCTTTTTACCTTATTATTTTAGCAAATTCCAAAGAAAAACACCTCCTTTTCTGGAAGTGCCTTTCTTCTTTGGGCGACAGTTCCGAATATCGTCCTCTAAGTTTATTTTGTCACAGATAACTTAAGAATGTCTAGGGTAGCTTTCACAGATGGGTTCTCCGTATGCTCAAACAATACCCTTCCAGAATAGTCTTCCATAACCTTTGTAATAAACTCGTCGCCCCATGAAGGCGAAAGAACATCAACTCCAGCAAAGTCGAGAATAATCTCTTCGCTCGGTTCCTTTGGCAAAATATAGGCTCGGGCAGACAGGTAGGCTTCCTTGCCCGCGGGACGAGACGTAAGAAC
>JACQRZ010000050.1 GCA_016206235.1 Candidatus Uhrbacteria bacterium | reverse complement strand
TGGTAGTACACAAGGCTGGGGGTCTTGTAGTGAGAGTCCGATTCTCTCCGCCCCGAAAAACATAGTTATTAAAATAATATGTATGACACCGGAACAAGCGACAGAGCGACTCAGAACACTAGAAAAATCTATTGCGGAACTTCTTAAAAAGCAAGATGCTCTCTATCCTGGGGATTTTTTTAACTCGGCATTGGAGCTTGCCGCGCAACGAGGAGATGCGCAATGCATCGTGCAGGGGAAAAGCGGTGATTTCGAGCATGCGCTCGGCGAAACTCTCAGCACTGACAAACGCATTGATGAAGAACGAGAACAAGGAAGCTTCGCACATTTTTCGGCAGACAAACATTCACAAAAAGAACTGCCAACAGTTATTAACGCTGCGCAACACATATCCCGCTATCTTGATGATGGTATTTGCTGCTACCCTTTTATTCGTGAAAGTATTATCGGAAAAAATCTTACGCAAGGACTTGAAAAATGGGATGCTCGCGAGCAGGATATGAGCGTTCTTCCACCCGAAGTGAAAGCTCTTGTGTATGCGCATCTCATGCGAAATACCGCGGAACAAAAGTTGCGAGCGCGCGCGCAATCGCTTCTTCACGAATCAACGCGTCTTGATCTCTTGCAAAAAGATCCGAAAGACTACTGGTCGGAAATGCTTGCCGGTGACCCGTCAAAATCACAGAGCAGTCCAATGTTTGCCCTTCACTTTGGCAAACGTGTGAGCGGAAAGATCCTCGAGAAAGCGAAAGCTTTTTTTGGAAGTGAAGAAGCAGCAAAACGTGCGCTCAACGCGCTCGCGGCTGTTACCTATGTGACAAAAAAAGACTATCGCGGAAGGGATTTTTCAGAATTTCGCGCATCCGTCTACGAAGCAGTCGGACAAAAAGATATCGCCAAGGCCGAAAATATACTGACAGAAAAAGTACAAAAATACCCGAATGCATTTACGCCAACTGCTCAAAAGGCCTTCATGAGCACGTAATGTTAAGCATGTATTTTCCATGAACAATGAGTGGCACCGAGAATAAAACGTGTGAGAATTGTAAAAGCTCTTTCCAGCTAGACGCTTCGGATTTTACTTTTTTTAAAAAAATGAAAGCGGCAGCCCCGCGTTGTTGTCCAACGTGCCAGTTACAACGAAGACTCGCCTACCGCAACGAACGATCGCTGTATAGTCGCTCAGACAGTAAAAATGGCTCTTCGATTATTTCCATATTTTCGCCGGACAAACTAATGCCTGTCTACTCTCAAAATGAATGGTGGGGCGATACATGGGATGCAAGCGAATATGGCAGTGAATATGATTTCTCTAAACCTTTTTTCAAACAATTTCACGAGTTAATCACTCGCACTCCCTGGCCAGCGCTCTTTAACTTAAATGCAACGAATAGCGAGTATTGCAATTATACAACCGACAACAAAAATTGTTATCTGGTATTTGGCGGCGATTATAACGAAAACTGCTCCTACTCATCATTCAACATGCATAGCCGCGATAGTCTCGATATGTATTTTGTAGAAAAAGTAGAGCTCTGCTATCAATTAACAAATAGCGCGGACTGTTATCGTGTCGCCTTCAGTCAATATGCCACCAACTGTTCGGAGTCACTCTTTCTCTTTGCGTGCGTTAATTGCGTAAACTGTATCGGATGCATTAATCTCAAGAACAAACAATACTGCATTTTGAATCAGCAATACTCAAAGGAAGAGTACGAGCGAAAACTTCGCGAGCTCAACCTTGGCAACTATGCAGATCTGAAAAAATTCGAGGAACAATTTCTCGAACTCAAAAAACGTGTTCCAACGAAGTACGGCTCAGTTAATGTTGCTGAAAACTCAACTGGCAATGACATCATGAATGTGAAAAACTGCATCAACTGCTTTGAGACGTATAGTGCCGAGAACTGCAAGAATCTCTTTCTTGCAGGGTGGAATCTTAAAGACGCTCAAAGCACCGATCATACAGGACACGGCGCCGAACTTGTCTATGACTCTCTTGGTATCTTTGGCGGATGCTCTCGTATACGTCACTCGTACTTCTGCTCTGGATCATACGAACTGTGGTACTCGGCGCTATGTAAAGCATCAAACAATCTCTTTGGATGCTTTGGTCTACGACATAAATCATTTTGCATTCTCAACAAGCAGTACACTGAAAAAGAATATAACGAACTTGTTCCAAAAATCATTGAACATATGAAAAGCCTGCCGTACAGCGGCGCGGACGACTGTACGTACACCTTTGGCGATTACTTCCCTCCTGAACTATCCCCTTTCTGCTACAACGAAAGTGTTGCGCAAGAGTATTATCCGCTGACAAAAGAAGACGTCCTTACACTTGGATACCGTTGGAAGGACCGCGAGGCATCAGAAAAAAATGCAACTCTTTCAAGTGCAGACATTCCTGCAGATATTAAAAATACTGACGACTCAATTCTTGCGCATGTGATTGCATGTGAACATGCCGGCTCATGCCCGGAGCAGTGTACTTTGGCGTTCAAAATAGTTCCACAAGAACTTGAATTTTATCGGAAAACAAATCTTCCGCCTCCCCGATTTTGCCCGAACTGCCGCCATTACCAGCGTATGAAACGCCGAAATCCGATCAAGCTCTGGAAACGATCCTGCAACTGCAGCGGCGCAACATCGCATAACAATGTCTACACAAATACCGTAGCACATAGTCATGGCTCTGAAGCGTGTCAAATAGAGTTTGAAACCACCTATGCGCCAGAACGACCCGAGATCGTCTATTGTGAACCATGCTACCAATCTGAAATTTCCTGATCACATATACTAAATACCAAATACTTTATACTCAATACGTATGCAATGTATCCAGTGTAAGCAGTCCTTTACCATCAGTGAAAAAGATGTTGCGTTTTATCAAAAGGTCAACGTACCGCATCCTACTCACTGCCCTGATTGCCGACAGCAACGACGCCTCGCCTTTCGTAACGAACGCACACTCTACACCCGCACGTGTGATCTCTGTAAAAAAGGTATTGTTTCAATTTATCCAGAGAAAACGCCATTTCCTGTCTACTGCCCAACCTGCTGGTGGTCTGACTCATGGGAGGCAACACAGTACGGCATCGACTATAATCCTGGAGTCCCCTTCTTTGACCAGTTTAAAGAGTTGCAATCAAACGTTCCGCGCATCTCGATTCTTTCAATCACCAGCGAAAACAGCGACTACACGAACAACGCAGCGGACAACAAAAATTGCTATCTCTTGTTTGCAGCAGAAAACTGTGAAGACTGCTATTACGGCCGGTTAGTCCAAACATGCAAAACAGTCGTTGACTGCGACAATATCTATGATTCCGAAAAGTGCTACGGTTCTGTCGACTGCCGCAATTGCTACAGCACGCTGTTTTCTGAGAGATGCTTGGGATCCAATGACGTGCTCTTTGGCTACAACCTCTCGGGATGCTCAAACTGCATCCTCTGCACGAACTTGCGCAACAAAGAGTACCACATCGAAAACAAGTCTGTGAGCAAAGAAGAGTTTGAGGCAAAGAAAAAAGAGATTCTTTCTTCGCGCGAATCGCTGCGCGCCGCGCAAAACACATTTGATGAGCTCAAAAAACGCGCCTGTGTAAAATTTGCCGAAGTCATAAAATGTGAAAACTCTTCTGGCGACTATCTCTTTAACTGCCACGACACCACACGAAGTTTTGACGCCACCAACGCAAAGGACTGCGCCTATGTAAATGACGCGCTTGACCCGGTTGATTTTTACGACGGAAACAACATCTACTACAAACCCGAACTCTGCTACGAGATCATGGGAACCATCCAGTGCTACAACAGCATGTTCAATACCTACGTCTTCTACGGCTCAAACTTGCTGTATAGCGACTCATGCCACAACACGAACGATGTGATTGGCTGTATTGGCTTACGGAAAAAACAATACTGTATTTTGAATAAAGAATATTCGCAAGAGGAGTTTGAAAAACTCAAAAATGACATTGTCGAGCGTCTGCGTCAAGAAAAAATCTACGGAGAATTTTTCCCCGTGAGTCTTTCACCATTTGCGTACAACGAAGTGCATGCAATGACATACTATCCCCTCACGCGCGAACAAGTAGAGGCAAAAGGATGGCGCTGGGCAGATGTCGTGCCCTACACCGTTGGCATAGAGACGTTAAAACCAGAAAACGTACCGCCATCACTTGCGCAAACACACGATGATATTACCAAAGAAGTGCTTGCGTGCACTCACTGCGGCAGAAACTACCGTATTACTGGGCAAGAACTGTCATTGTATAAAATGTTCAACCTACCAATCCCCCTGCTGGCACCGGAATGTCGCCTTCTCGAACGACAAACAAAACGGAATCCACGCAAACTTTACTCGAGGAAATGCACCTGTGCGGGGAAAACATCGGAAAACAGCCTTTATGCAAATATAGCATCGCATTCTCATGGCGAAGCTCATTGCGAAGCAGGCATTGAGACAGCCTACGCACCCGAGAGACCGGAAATTGTTTATTGTGAAGACTGCTACTTAACCGAGATAACATAAACTGCTTGCCCGATATAAAAAAGCCTGCAAACGCGGGCTTTTTTGATTGCCCTTGACCTGCCTTTGCCCCGCACTAACTTACTCGTATTTGAGCTGCTATACTTAGAGTATGTTTTACTATGTTTACGTTATTCAAAACGAGCTAGGAGAGCTTTATTATGGTTATACGAATGAGCTCAAACAGAGAATTGAAAGACATAACAAGGGCTTATCATTTGCAACAAAAGGACATACATGGAGATTAATATATTTTGAGGGGTATAAGGATAAGACGGATGCCTGCAACAGAGAAAAACAACTTAAATGCTATGGTCAGGCATTAGCTCAGCTGAAACGTCGTATAGGAAATAGTCTTCGAGTAAGTTAGTGCGGGGTTGACGTAATTTCTATAAACTCATCCGTCGTAGTATATAATGCTGTGTAGGTCGCAAAATGAATTATTCCTTTATTTATAGAAAGAAAGTGATTCCTGTAAGAGTTACGGGGGCTTTCCGTCATCGCCTATGTCTGAACCCATCCATATACTCGAAGATGCGTTCGTCAAAGCTTATGATGAGCTTGCAGACAAGGTATTTCGCCATTGCTACTTCCGAGTATTCAATCGAGAGCGCGCCAAGGACCTAATGCAGGAATCGTTCATGCGCGCATGGAAATACTTAAGCGAAGGCCACGACGTGCGCAACATGAAGTCGTTCATCTATAAGATCGCCAACAATCTGATTATTGATGAATCGCGAAAGAAAAAAGAATTGTATTTGGAAGAGCTTTTACACTACAGTGATAACTCCAATGATTCGAACCAGGATCAAATCCGCGAAGTTGAATCAGGCGTTGACGAAATGGATACCATCTCGCGCGTCATCGATGGAAAGATAGCCGTTGTTGCACTTCAAAAACTGGAACAAAAGTACCGTGATGCTATCCTTATGCGATATATCGACGATTTAACGCCCGAAGAAATTGCAGATGTTACCCATGAAAGTGCTGATGTAATCTCTGTTCGAATCCATAGAGGCATCAAGCAGCTTCGTGCAATCCTCACCCCGCCAGCTCCATAATCTACACTAACCACTCGCCTATGGTTCAGTACTACCCAGATACAACAAAACGCTTTGATACTACCCTTGACGCTCCCCCTCAAGAAGAAGTCCGATCGGTTCACCTCACGCAATCAGAAAAAAGCTCTAGTTGGAATAAAATGATGCTCTATATGGAAGAACATCCCATGCCCGAAGAAAAAGCTCACGCTGAATATCAAAAAATGCCGTCAAAACGAAGTCCGCTTGTAGTTGGACTTGTTGCCGTCCTCGCGCTTGTGATCCTCGGAATTCTATCGGCTTCGCAATATTCGCTCCCTGGGTCGCCACTCCACTTTCTGAAAACAAATATTAACGAACCGATCCGTACAGGTATTTCGGCGCTCACGGGCACCCAGAGTGAATGGGATCAGCGACGCGCGCTCCACCGTTTATATGAAGCGGAAATGCTCTTCAAAAAACAGAGGCTTGATGAAGGCACTGCCACCACGCTCGTAGCGCAGTTTCATGACGCCCAAAAACCATTGCTTGCGTCAGAAAAAGCATCAGCCACACCTCGAATTGAGAACTATAAAAACGAGGTACTTGGCTACTACAACCGTTTTCAAGAAAAAATAACCGAAGGCGGAAATCTCGGCTTGCCCATTTTTATCGCGGGCGTTAAAGACGCCATTGGTAAAATCGATGTTGTACTTAACAAACGTTCAGGTGTTGGCTCAATGGCAAAAAGCACTGCCAATGCCGCGATTGAAATAGGTGTTTCACTCTCAAAAAAAATATTTGCGGCGCAAGAGACAATGCAAATCACGGTAAGTGCGCGCAATACGGGAACCGCTGACCAACGGTTTGATTTTCGCACAGGCTGCCAGTCAAAATACTGGATTGACACTAAAGAGTTTGGGTCAGAATTTTGCACGCAAGCGCTTACCTCTTTCACCTTGCCGCCAAATACTTCTCGCCAATGGTCATTTATGGCACAAGCGCCAAAAAATCCAGGCAACCACACGGTTACTGGTGAAGTCATTGACTATGGCAACGCCTCAATTGATATAGAGGTTAGAAAGTAGGCAGTATTCTCTCGAGAATCACCGATGAAACATCAAAATGTTCTCCTTCGAGCGCGATGCTATTGGTGAAGTATACTTCGTCATACATTTCACGCACTCGCTGCACTCCTTGCGGCAACACAGCATGACCGATAATGGCAATAAGCTTCGCGGCATTGGCATCGCGACAGGCAGCGGCAATCCGCGCCAATGTGCCGCCTGTCTCCACGAGGTCATCAACAATAACTACGGTCTTCCCTTTGATCTGCCCACTCATTTCATCGCCATTCATAAGACTCACGGTAAACGAGTTGTCGCGTTTTTTAAAAAATCCTGACAATCCAAACCTTCTTTGTCCTCCAGCATCCGGCGCCAAAAAAAGCGCGTCTGGATATTGGGCCAACACTCTCTCTTTTAGTCCATCGATTGATGATACTGAAGCAACTGGATATTTTTCCACCCACTCTCTACCGCCAAAGTGAGGGTCTAAAATAAAAATACGGCTCACGCCGTAATAATTAACATACTTTTCAATCAGGCTTTCTGCAACGTTGAGCTCCCCTTCTTCAAACACGCCGTCCATCATGCCGTAGGGAAAATAGGTAAAAAAGAGATCGATGGATGTTGCTGTTCTTTTTTTGAGCAATCCCAACAAGATCTCGAGTTCGTGCAGTCCATCGTTGGGCGACGGTTGTCCGCTATGCACTACGACGATATGTTCATCGGGAGCAGTTGGTGGGAGGTTGGTATAGATCTCGCCGTCAGGAAAATACCGACTGCCATCTTTATTCATCTTTGAACGCACAAGACGCACGCGTTCGTGCTTGGAAAGGCCGTCACAGAGATGCTCGGCAGAAGATGTGGGTATAACGGTTAGCATATCCTAGATAATACTAACATAAAAAAGCGCCTTGCCAAGCCGCGCCATCATTTTGCTTTCGCAAAACCAAGGCGGGCAAGCCTGGCAAAACGCTACAACTTTCGTGACTTCGTCATTTTTTCTATGAGCTGCCGTATGTATTCTTCCACATACTCTTGGGCAAGAATATCGTTCGTATTAACTTTTGGACTACTTGCAAGAAGAGCCTGTATCGTAGTATGTATATTGTCTTGCCCATATATATCGGCTGCCTGTACGACTTTTTGCATGTTAGTAATACCGTTGACTGAATGCCATTGCCAGTATGTAGTCATAACAAACATTCCTTTACTTGCTCGCAGCGGTGTATACATGATACTTGCTATGCAGATCAAATGAATAGTACGTAAGCGAAGATAGGCACGAAGATTTTCTAATGAACGAAGGTCGCGATCTCCGAAAAGATCAAAAGCTTTTCCATCTCTTTTTTCTACTTCTTGTTGAAGAGCTTTCACTACATCATACGGAACCGAAAAATCAGCACCGCACATAATAATTCCTATCTCTCGGCCAGCTAATGATGGATGTTCGCTGGCTTTGTTATGTGCCTGCCCGCCTACACTTTGCGAAGCAACAGTGTGATGGGATTCTTCAAAAAGATTTTCCGTACATTGAAATCCTTCCCAATCCTCATCATGAGGAACATTTCGATTTGATAACAAGCTCTCTAAGAGTCGTGGAAATCCTCTATAGAGACAATACCCTGTGATAACTACTGCCAGTAAAAGAACAGCGATGCCGTATGGCATGGGGAAACTCCTCCTCAAAAAGCATCTGTTTGATATACTAACAGGTTCTTTGAAATATGCTATACTTATGAGGATTATGAAGAAAAAAGCACTATCAAAAAAAGCGGAACAAAAAAAGATTCTTATTGTTGAGGACGAGCGCCCAATGGCGCAAGCACTCTTTCTAAAACTATCGAGTGCCGGATTTGATCCTGTGATTGCTCCGCATGGCCAGGAGGCCCTTTCTCTTTTATCAAAAAAAACATTTGATCTCATCTTGCTCGACCTCATTATGCCTCGTATAGATGGTTTTGGGGTGTTGACAGAACTTAAAAAAACAGAACATAAAATTCCAATCATTGTTCTTACCAACTTGGGCCAAGAAGAAGACGCCAACCGCGTGATGCATCTTGGCGCGCGTGATTATGTTATTAAATCCGAAACACCGATTATCGACGTTGTTCTCCGCATCCAACGACTACTTAACAGATAGTTGAAAATGAGGTATTGAAAATTGGATATTAGAAATTGGTAATTTTAAGGTATGCCCCTTGATGATATAACACTCAAAAAAATTCTTCTTGCCGAACACTACCTATCAGAAAAAGATTGCGCACAAGCGGAAAGTGAGGCTAAACGAAGCCGTCTTTCACTCTATGAACAGCTCATAAAGACTGGCCTTGTAACAAAAGATATTGTGGGACAAGCAGTTGCAGAGTCTCTTGGTGTTCCCTTTGCAGAACTTGCGCTCCACATGCCATCCAAAGAAGATATTGCGCGCATCCCTGAAGAGATTGCAATCAAATACCGCGTGGTATTCTTTTCAGAAAAGAAAAACGTTGTTACCATTGCTACCGACAATCCAAAAAATATGGAAAGCCTTAAAGCGCTTGAAAAACTTTTCAGCAAGTCCGCCAAAGGCCGATCCGCCTCTGGCGGAAAAAAAATTTCACTAGCATTCGCGCTTACCGAGCACGTTGATGATGCACTTCGCGTCTATAAAAAATTACGCGAACCAAATTTTATCAAAATCCTTCAGGAAAAAAATGCGTCTGCCCCTGAAGTGCTTGAAGAAATATTTATGGACGCACTTGGAGCAAGGGCGTCCGACATTCACCTCGAGCCACAAGACGGTTCCATTGTTGTTCGATTTCGTATCGATGGCGTACTCCAGGAAATGGGTTCGTTTTCCAAAGAGCATTACGAAACGATCTTAAATCGCATTAAAGTACAGTCTCACCTGCGAACAGACGAGCACTTCGGCGCACAAGACGGAAGTCTTCGCCACAAAAAGGATGACAAAACCATCAATCTACGCATTTCCATCATCCCCACTATGGATGGAGAAAAAGTGGTGATGCGTATTTTGACTGAATACGTACGCGGATTTACCCTTACCGATCTAGGGCTTTCAGAACATCATCAAAAAATGCTTATTGCTGCGGCAGAAAAGCCCTTCGGCATGATTTTGGTCGTCGGACCTACTGGCTCGGGAAAAACAACTACGCTCTATGGGCTCCTCAAATACCTCAACAAGCCAGACATCAACATCACGACCATCGAAGACCCTGTTGAATACAAAATCGCTGGCGTTAATCATATCCAGGTAAACACTCAGACAAACCTTACGTTTGCAAAAGGCCTTCGGTCCATTGTTCGCCAAGACCCTGATATTATCTTTTTGGGAGAAATACGCGATCAAGAATCTGCTGAAATTGCAGTGAACGCTGCGCTTACGGGACATTTGCTGCTGTCTACCTTTCATGCAAACGATGCGGCAACAGCCATTCCCCGCCTTCTCGATATGAGTATTGAACGATTTTTGCTTTCCTCAACGCTTGAAATTGTTATCTCACAGACGCTCGTGCGTCGCATCTGCGAAAGTTGCCGTACCAGTTATACCGAAACGCGCAAGGAGTACGTTGCATACGTAAAAAAACGAACACTCTACCGCGGCAAAGGTTGCAACGCCTGCGCGCAAACCGGATACAAAGGACGAGTGGCGCTTTTTGAGTTCATTAAAAATACTCCCCGACTTCAAGAACTCATACTGCGAAATCCTTCGACAAAAGAGGTGTGGGAGCTTGCGCGCAAAGAAGGTGCGGCAAGCATGTTTGAAGATGGCATAGAAAAAGTACAAGCCGGAGTTACAACGATCGATGAGGTATTCCGTGTTACCGCCCCGCCTTCAGAGAAAAACTATCTATGAAAGGCACCTTTGGCACAAGCAAGGAACGCGAGTACTTTGTTGAAAATCTTGTCATGCTTTGCGAAGCCGGCATGGATATTCTTTCTGCGCTTGAATCCATCTCGTCGGATATACGCTCAAAACGCATGAAAGAAATACTACATGCGCTCAAAAAATCTATCTCAGAAGGAGAACCTATTCATCGAGCACTTGAAGAAACAAACCTCTTTAAACCTCACATCATTTCTCTTATTCGGCTTGGCGAAAAATCAGGAAAGCTCTTTGAAAATCTCACGATTGTTGCAACGCAACAAAAAAAAGAACGCGCATTTCACGGAAAGCTCACGTCTGCCCTCATGTATCCTATTTTTATCTTTTCTATCTCTGGCATTGTTGGTGTTGCTGTTGCGTGGTTTATCTTGCCAAACCTCGCTAACGTCTTTGCCCAATTGAAACTCGAACTGCCATTGATGACACGCGTACTCATTGGCATTGGTTCCTTTCTAGGGCACTACGGCATTGTTGCCATTCCGCTGTTTGTCGCACTCCTTATAGGTATGGTATATCTGCTCTTTTTTTATCCTAAAACAAAGGCTGTGGGACAGTTTTTGATCTTTCGTTTCCCTGGTCTTGGCACCATGGTACAAGAAGTGGAGCTTGCGCGTATCGGCTATGTATTTGGCAGCATGCTTCAGGCAGGTGTTCCCATCTTGGATACCATAGCGTCGCTCCGCGATACCGCACCTTTTTATATGTACAAAAAGTTTTATTCTAAACTCTACCTCTCAATCGAACAAGGGCATTCGTTTCAAAAAACGTTTCTCTCATACCAAAAAATTAATGCGCTCATTCCTACTCCCATTCAGCAAATGATTGTTGCAGGAGAACAATCCGGTCGCTTGCCGGAAACATTTTTGCGCATTGGTGAAATATTCGAAGATAAAACAGAAGGCACAACAAAAAATATTGCCGTGATTCTTGAACCTATATTGCTTTTTATTGTATGGGCGGCCGTTATCGGCGTCGCTATGGCTGTGATTCTGCCTATCTATAGCCTCATCGGCGGGCTCAATAGATAATGCGAGTGTATAGGTTATAGTTGATAGTTTTTAGGGCATACTATGCGAAAAAATATTCTACAAACTCGGCGGGGTTTTACATTAATAGAAATCATACTTTCCATTGCCTTAATCGGTATAATGACGGCAAGTGCGGCTCCGGCCTATCATGCGCTGTACCTCAAAAATGATTTGGAAGTCACTGCCAACACGCTTGCCCATGCTGTCCATAGAGCGCAAAACCTTTCGCGGGCAGTCAGCAATGATTCGCAATGGGGCGTTTCAGCCCAAAATGGCCTTCTTACCGTTTTCCAAGGCACATCATACGCGAACCGTAACACCGCGTATGATGAAACATTTACCATTCCATCAAGCATTCAGTTCTCACAAACTGAATTAGTGTTTCAAAAAATTACTGGAGAGCTTCAAGCGCCAATCACCATCACGCTTACATCATCAGGCGATACTAAAAATATCTCAATAAATGTCAAAGGAACGATTACATATTAGGCAAGCCTGCCCGCCTACGTTTTATAAAATAAAAGTTGGACGTGGATTTTCACTCATAGAAATTATCTTGGCATGTGCGCTTTTTCTCGTGCTCGCTGCCACCTTTGTTGGCGCATTTCTCTATGGGCAAGAAAGTATGCAACTTGCTGGAACGCGCAACCGCGCTGCGTTCTTAGCAGAAGAAAGCTTGGAGGCAACCCGCATACTTCGAGATGAACAAATGTCGAATCTTGTAGATGGAACATATGGACTCACCATGAGTGGCAACCAATGGGGACTCGTGGCAGCGCCTGATGTGACGAATGGCTTTACCCGACAGATTGATATTTCCTCCATAGATGCCAATACGAAACGGATTCGTTCAACAGTTACCTGGCAACAAAACCTTCAACGACAAGGCTCTCTTACGCTTGATACAGTACTGACAGACTGGCATGCGCTTTCGCAAACGCAAGCTGAAGGCACTGTTATTGACGTTTCGCAAGCAAGCTTGAGTGGCGACAACAAAGAACTCCGTAATATTACCGTACGTAATACAATGAACATGCCCCTAACCATGACAACCATGACTGTATCATGGCAAAACTCACGTAAGATTGAAAATATAAGAATAGGCACCACAACGATATGGAGCAAAAATGGGCCAGGTACGCCAAGTGGCACACAAAACTCCGGCACTCTCCTTAATATTCAGGACTACACCCTTGAGTCTCAAGAAGATGAAGAAATAGACAACATCAAGTTCAGTGGATCTATGGCAGGGCAGACAATTACCATCGAATTCGGATTTAGCGACGGCTCAAATAAATCAGTGACTGTTTTTTAATTTTTGCTATGAAGAAAGGCTTCACGGTAATTGAAACCCTACTCTTTGTTGCAGCCTCAGGCACTATCTTGCTTGTAATATCTCTTTTTCTTTCACTCCTTATAAGTGCGCGAGTCAAAGGTCAGACAATAAGTGAAGTTGAACATACTGGTGCTCATATCATCCAATCTATTACCCAATCGCTTCGAAATGCCGATTCTGTGCAAGTCCCAGCAAAAGGAGTATCGGGTTCTTCGCTCTCGTTTACTACCCCTGTCCCCGAAAAAAATCCAAGCGTCGTTGATATGTCTGGAACATCTCTACGGATAACAGAGGGGGCTCAATCGTCTCTTCCTCTCTCCTCCGACCGCGTCATTGTTTCTCAACTTACCTTTACTAATCTTGGAGAGGTCTCAACGCCAGACAGCATTCGCATACAGTTTACTCTTTCCCATGCTAATCCCGGAGCAAAAAATGAATATGAATACAGCAAAACGTTTTATGCAACAGCCTCGCTTCGCAAGTAAAGGATTTGTTACTCTTCTGGGTGTACTGATTGTTGGTGCGATCGGCACGGCAATCACACTCTCTCTTCTTGTGTTTGGCGTTGGAGCATCGCGCACCAGCCTTTCTCTCCAACAATCACACCAGGCAAAAGCGCTTGCAAACGCCTGTGCCGAGCACGCGCTCAACGAACTTCGCCTCTCGCAAGGCTATGGGGGAAACGAACCATATACCTTTGCCGGCAACACCTGCCAAATATATCCTATTCAAACGGTTGGAAATACCACAACTATTCACACAACGGGAACAGTTGGCGATGTTATTCGAAAAGCTGAAGTAATACTTTCCCAACTTCAACCGTCGCTTACTGTATCATCATGGCAAGAAAAAGACTTCTAAATCAAAAATAATTCCTCATTCCAATTGCCAAATAACCTTTAAATTCCAAACAGTTTAAAATTTTAACATTGGTCATTAATTGGATATTGGATATTGGGAATTAGGTATTTATAGCTGTTGTGCTATACTATCAGACAGTAATGTACTTACTATTAATTTCTAATGAAACGACGTATGAATTTTAGGATCACACACTCTAGAGGGTTTACGCTTCTTGAAATCCTTCTTGTGGTTGCTGCTATTGCGATTTTGGCAGGCATTGTCATTGTCGCTATCAACCCAGGCAAGCAACTTGGCGACACGCGCAATGCCCAACGCCGCGCAGACGTCAATACCATTCTCAATGCCATTTATCAATACTCGCTAGATACTACAGGTACACTCCCTGCAAGCATTGTCCAATCTGCTACCTGCTCAGGCGCAACGAATGAAATCTGTAAAACCGGTGGCAACTGCGCAAATCTTGTTGATCTCTCAGTGCTTACAACGAACCAAAAATATCTTACATCGATGCCAGCAGACCCAAGCACGTCATCGACAAACGGTACAGGATACACCGTCGTGAAAAGCGCCAACAGCCGCGTTACAGTTTGCGCGACAGGCGCTGAACAAGGAGCAACGATTTCGGTTACTCGATAATAAATACTGGGAGGGCGTATTCTCTTCAATACGCCCTTTTATAGTATTAAGAATAGTTGTCAATAATGTCCAAACCCAATTTTCAATTAACCCGTAACTTTAAAATTTTTAAAGTTTAAGATTTATTTGGAAAATGGTAATTGGAAATTAAAAAATGTATTTTAAAAAGTACTCACAATTGCTTATATTGAAGGAATGTTGGCTTGCCTGCATTGTTTTTTGTATTGCAGCCGGCAGCACCTATGTCACCTGGCTCTTTTCTCGGAACCTGACGTTTTCCCTTGGCTGGCTTCCGTTACTTGTGCTTATTGTAGGCATAGCGCTCGATATATTACTATTCGTCCTCCTCTCCACGCTTCTCACCTCTTTTTCGCGAGCTCGAAAAAAAATAGCTGTAGTTGATGAAACGCTCAAAGCTGGAGAGCGTTCAATCAAAAAAAAGGAGCAAGAAATAGAGACGGCAAAAGATGAGTTTGTCTCTCTTGCATCGCATCAGTTACGCACGCCGCTTGCTACAATCAACTGGTATACGGAGATGCTTCTCTCGGGAGATGCCGGCAAACTCACGCGCGACCAAAAAAAATACCTCCAAGAAATCTATCAAAGTAGTACGCGCATGACCGAGCTCGTGAATGCGCTTCTTAATATTTCCCGAATTGAACTCGCAACATTTTCAATTGAACCGGAGCCAATTAAAGTAAAACGCCTGCTTGAAGACGTGCTCAAGGAGTTTGTGCCTATTATCAGGGCAAAAAAACTGTGTTTGAAAAAAACGGTTGATCCCCGCCAACCACTTCTCTCCATTGATCAAAAACTTCTGCATATTGTTTTGGAAAACCTAATCTCAAATGCCATACATTACACTCCTGACAGAGGCATCATCACACTTGAAACGCGTAAAGGAGACAATGACCTTGTTATACAGATTACCGATACAGGATACGGCATACCAAAAGCGCAGCATGACAACATTTTCACGAAACTCTTTCGAGCTGATAATGTCCGTGAACGTGACACCACGGGCAATGGCCTCGGACTGCATTTGGTGAAGCTTATCCTTGAGCAATCAGGGTGTGAAATTTGGTTCGACTCACAAGAAAATAGCGGCACAACCTTTTATGTTTCTATTCCTCTCCAAGGAATGAAACAGCGCGACGGCGTGCGAATGTTGGTCTAAACGAGCGTTCTTCGAAGCTGCGAAGGAATCCGTACAAGTAGTTCGTAGGGTATTGCGCCACAAAGAACAGCAAACTGTTCAACGGAGTTGGCGTCTTTTTTTTGCGAACTTATAATGGTTACAGGCATGCCGAGTTTAGCTGATGATACTGCCGACACATCGATGGATGTAATGTTCATGCTTACGCGGCCAACAATAGGGCACGGCGTATCGCCTATCATAAACGAACCCTTACTGGATAACCGTCGATCAATGCCTTCATAGTACCCAACGGGGACTGTTGCTATTTTCATGTTCCGTTCGGCCTGAAATGTGATATTGTAACCCACTTTTTCTCCGCTTGAAATCTGTCGCAATGTTGCAAGTATGGAGCGCATCTCAAGTGCAGGACGTAATAATTGGTCGTCTTCTCGAGGATTAGTTGTCATACCGTAGAGACCAAGACCCAAACGAAGCACATTGGCATCACACTCTTGTGCATACTCAACGCCTGCAGTCTGCGATATGTGGTAATACGAAAGAGCTGGAAACTCTTTACGAAAAAAACGAACCGCTTCATTCCATTTCTGTATTTGTTCCCGTGTAAAAACAGTGCTCTGGCCATCAGCATCGGCAAAATGCGAGCATAGACCGTCAAGAATAATGTTTGGATTTTTTTTGACAAGTAAAGCGGCTTTAGAAATATCGGCACATCCTATGCCTTGGCGACGCATACCAGTGTCAACTTTGAGATGAAACGTCCGTGACACCGAAAGCGTGCGTGACAGCACTTCAAGCTCGTCGAGACTTACGATCGTAAAAAAGATTTTCTTGAGTCGGCTTCGTTCGATGTTTTCCTGTGGCGTATAGCCTATGACAAGGAGTGGCGAACGGATGCCTTCATTGCGCAAAACGAGCGCCTCAAAATACGAATCAACCGCAAGAAACGGAGCGCTCAACGTATCAACCACCTGCGCAACATTTACGAGCCCGTGGCCATAGGCGTTGCTTTTGAGAACAGGCGCAACTGAAAGTCCCTGTTTCCTGTTCTGAAAAAATGAGTAATTATGCCGCAGCGCGCTCGCATAAATAAAAACTTCGACAAGAGGCTTGTAGGAAAAGCGGCTCCTTCGAAGTTTTCGAAAAATCGAACGCATGTAATAAATTTCCAATTTCTAATTCCCAATTTCCAAATAACTTATAATGTTTAAACTGTAAGTTTTGGAATTCGTTGGAAATTGGATATTGGGTATTAGATATTAATAAAGTTCCTCTGGTGTAAACCAGTGGCTTACTTCGGCTTCTGCCTCTTCTCTGTTGCCAGACGCGTGAATCAAATTCTTTATAGCTCTCTTCTCAAGAGTTGCAAGCATCGGCGAATCGATAGAAAAATCTCCGCGGATTGAACCGACATCGGCTTTTTGCGGAATGGTGTTTCCAACAATCTTGCGTCCCATCTCAACGGCATTGGGTCCGCTCACAACCATGGCGATAAGCGGTGTTGTCAGCATATAAGAGATGAGCCATTCAAGAACGATCTTTCCAACAACAAGCGTGTCGGTTGATCCCACTTCTTGCATTGGGTCTTTGCCATAACGCGCGAGGTCATCGAGTGTACGTTGGCCCAGGCTGCGCACCCACTCTTCTCCCCCGCCGTAATGCTTTCGCATCTGCTCTTCGGTTGCACGCAACATTTTAAGCCCGCGGATTTTAAAACCATGTTCTTCAAAACGCTTGATGCACTCGCCAACCAATCCTCGGTTCAAACAATCTGCCTTAAAAAGGAGGAGTGTTTTTTCATCTGAGATAGTCATATCATTAGTTTATAGTTTGTAGTGATTAGTGCTTGATTACGAGATATTGATGAGAAGGATAGCAGAGGCGCAAAAAAGAATCAAGC
>JACQRZ010000048.1 GCA_016206235.1 Candidatus Uhrbacteria bacterium | reverse complement strand
CTGCCATCTCTGCTGTTCCACCACCAATATCAATAATCATATGGCCTGACGCATTTCCAATGGGAATATTTGCTCCAATTGCCGCGGCAACAGGTTCTTTAATGATATATGCCGCCTTTGCGCCAGCAGCAAGCGTTGCATCGATAACGGCGCGCCGCTCCGTTGAAGTAATACCAGCAGGCACCGCAACCATAACTTCCGGCCGAAAAATCCGCATTCCCCCGAGCGCCTTATTGATAAAGTATCGAAGCATTGATTCAGTGGTGCGATAGTCAGCAATAACACCATCTTTGAGTGGACGATACGCGACAATCGTATCAGGAGTTCGGCCCAGCATTTCCTTTGCTTCTCTTCCAACTGCAAGCACCTTTTTGTCGAGCACTGAAATAGCAACGACTGACGGTTCATTAATAACAATACCGCGCTTTGGCGCATGCACAAGCACATTTGTCGTTCCCAAATCAATTCCCAACTTTCTCGTTAACATAAGTATCTAGTCACAAACCACTCATTGCTAATCACTTGAATTGTATTTGAATACTTCTATCAAAACGCAGGTCTCCGTTAAGATCAAGTGTTTTTTCGCCTGTTTTGTTCACAGTAAATGTTCCCTGATTATAAGAGACAAGAGGTTTTTGGAAAAAAAAGTGACCAGTAAATTGCTGGTTCGAAACTCCTGATTGCTTCTGAACAAATAATGTGTACAAGCCATCTTTCACCTGATCTCCAATGCGTTTTGGCAAACGATACTCAAGTGTAAATTTTTTGGTTCTTTTTGGCTCAACAACAATAAACGCTCCAACGCTCATCTTACCACTCTCCTGCAAAACCTCAAGCTTGCCTGGCGCATCCGAAAGTTCGCGTTCAAGAGCGCCTGATGAAGATATCACGGTGCTGCCTTGAGGAATAAGAATTCTCACCCAATCCCTGTAGCGCGTTGTGTACCACGAAAAATATCCATTATTTCGATAGGTTAATTCAACCTGCGCGGTAAGTGATCCATCAGAATGCTCGCGAAGCGTATAGTCAATCGCCTTATCCATAACAAGGTCGGTCTTCATACTCACGATATTGCTGTCGACCACCATAAGAAAATCACCCTCTGTTTGCATAACACGCCCGCTCCACCCATACTCATCAACAAACTGCTGTGCTGCTTTATCGTGAAATAAGAGAAGAATACTTTTTTCATTGAGCTTTGTTTTGAGATTTTTTAAAAGCTCTCCCCATTGATCAAATGGCAATGAATATATGCGTGATATAAGCTCTGAACCAAGACGTCCCACCATCTCTTTTCGTCGATGTTCTTCAATGCCTTTGAGAGCGTAGCCTTGCTCAACATCGTATTGCAACTCCTGGAAGAAGTTATCCGACGTAAAAAGAATGTCATCAATCTGAATAGGGCCAGTGAACCGCAAAAATGACGAGATAACATCAGGCGTAATTGCAATAACGCCATCAAGCTTTTCCTTTCCTCCTTCTTGAATATAAAACCACTCGGCTTTTTTTGCGGCGTTGGTGAAATCAGGCGACCAATTTGAATCACGTAAAAAAAGATACTTAATTGAACCCCATGTATACTTTTTCAGCGGCATGGGCGGTTCAACAAAAAGTTTTCCAATGTTTGGGTCGTCGAGATTATAGATGTTATCTGTTTTAAAAGAAAGCAGCGTGCCGTCTTTCACCTTGATAATGCCATAGTTGCCAATAAAACCTCCGGTGCCGCGAACCTCGCTGTTATTTTGTAGGAGAAAAAGATAGGTTTTCTCATGAGGATACCCAACCACGTACGGGATGTATGCGAGAAACGGCTCAAGGTTGTCAATGAATGTAACCATTTTTTCATTTTCTGCCTGTAGCTGCCCGGCCATCTCACGCATTGAATTGTTTAATGCGTGTGCATGGACATCCCTAAGCCGGTACAGCGCCAGGGCTAGTTCTGACCGAACAGCACGAATATCTGGTTGTGACTCCCAAAGCGCGCGCAAAAGACGCTCCCGTGTTTCAATATCAATACTCTTGATGTCCTGCGCTTGGCTGGAGCGAACTGGCTGCAGAGAGCGCTCTACAATTTGCATGACACGCACTGCCGCGTGAACGCTGTGGTACGATGCGTCAAGAAAGCGAGTTGCAGCCTCATATTTTTTCCCAAAAAATGGTATGTATTGAGCCGCGGAAAAAGAACTCGCTGTTTTTTGAAGAGAAGAAATATCATCAAGAGCTTGTTGCAATTCTGCATGAGCTGCACGCACATTGTGAGCCTTCACAAGTGTGCGAGCTTGATACACATGGCCTTTGAGCGAGTCAACGGTACGCGAGAGTGAACGACTTGCAGATACGACAAAAAGACTGCTGAGAACGAGTATCCCAACAACAATACCGCATATCCACACGAGAGTATGCGAGATAGGAAAATGCCGTTTATGGTCGTTTTGTTCCATCATCTCTGTACTTTAAAAAATACTTCATTCCGCTTGCAATATGGGTGCGTGTTGCTTTTTCCAGCAATGCAAAGAGGCCTTTCTTTTTTGCCGAATCTCTTCCATAGAGATGGATCATGGTTGCTTGCGGCACATATCGCACTCGATACCCTTTTTGCCAGAAGCGCCTGCACCAATCCGTATCTTCAAAGTACAGAAAAAATCTTTTACTATCCATAAGACCAACTTTATTTAAGCTTGACCGTCGCACAAAGAGCGCCGCGCCTAAAAGCCAATCCACATCCATACCCTCGGACACATCGCAATCTTTCATAAGAAAATGGGAAAGATTCTGTGTGCTGCCAGGTATCCACGAACTACTGGCAAGCCGACGATAGACCGGCGTCATGAGAGTGTGAAACCGATAGTACGACTGCTGCACAGTTCTATCGGGATTGAGTAGGCGTGGTCCTACAATACCGATATCTGGATTCTTTTCCATATATCCATACAGCGTATCAAGAGATCCGGGAAGGACCGTTATGTCCATGTTTGAGACGAGTATATACGTTCCTGTGGCCAGCGCAATACCCGCATTTACCCCACCTGAAAATCCATAATTTTTCTTTAAGCCAACGTATACCACTGATGGAAAACGACTCTTTAACAGTTCGGCAAGGCCAGACTCACACCCATTATCAACAACAATGATTTCATAGGAACATTTGGGAGCTGAACGAATAACACTTTTAACACATTCTCTTACCAAGCCTTTTGCATGATAATTAACAATAATAATTGAGATGTCCATAACGTTGTGAGTAGGTTGCTCCGCCAGCTGGCGGATGTAGGTTGGAGCTCTTATAAGTGAAGGGCGCGCACCATTGCGCTGCTTGATATTTTGCGTGACGACATAATCATGGCTCGTTTTTCTTTAAGCACGGGTCGCAAACGCATAAGATCCCGCCATGCACATAATGTCGATCGTTCACGTATCAGGCAATAGATCGCTTTTGCCATTTCAAAAAAAAGAAGCGAAGCAATGAAACGAAGAAACAGCTCGGCGCTGAGATTCTTATACCATACCGCCACTGTATTCCGATAGGAAACATAATTAATAAAGGGGTTCGATCTTTGTGCTTCCTTTTTGCCAGTTCGAATATGATATACTCGCGCGGCTGGCACTACATACGATGTAAAACCTGCCCAGCGCAGCCGAAACGCAAGGTCAACATCTTCCTTATACATAAAAAAGTCAGCATCAAGATACTCTTTTTTGCCGTTAAGCACAAGAGCAACCTTCTCAAGCGCGCTTTTCCTATAGAATGCGGCTGTTCCTGATACTCCAAATACTTCCTGGGGGTTTGCGATACTCACGAGTGGCTTATTACCAAGACGTTCCTCAAAAAAATAATTATAGCGAAACGAAATGCCCGCCGAGTCTATTTTGCGCGCGCGATCGCGATCACGCAAATGGTGCACGCGCACGCATAAACCGCTTACGGAAGCTACCTTAGGATGATGATCTAAAAAATCTACGCATAAAGCAATATAATCTTTCTCAAGATAGGTATCTTGATTAATAACAAGGATATATTCAGAATCAGTTCCTAACATAATTTCGTTATGTCCTTGTGCAAAGCCCTTATTCGTTTCTTTTTTTATCGTTCGCGCGCTTGGGGAATGCGATTCAATCAGCTCACGAGTAGCATCAGTCGATGCGTTATCGCATACGACCAACTGGCAGTCAGCAAATGTCTGCTTCTGCACGCCTTCGAGAAACAATGGGAGATGCTCTGCTCCATTGTAGGTAACCAAACTGATAGTAACACGGGACATATCGTACGTGATTTAGTTCGATCGATGCTTGTCTGTTACCGCAAACCCAAGATACCTTCCAATCATTAAACGAGTCTGTGCCTCAATTGCAGGCAACGCGCTAAAAAGTATGATGGTAATAGGAAGCAAGAGCCACTGCAAAACCATAGTGAGTCTTCGATGCGTGGGATGAAGCCTTGGTTGCGGTGGTAAAAGAAAAAAGGATAAAAAACCAATAACAAAGATACCGAGCATGCTCAAGTTTAGCAAGATTTCCAAAATTCGCGGCGCACTTTGTACGATTACTAATGATTGTACATCTCCGCTGGCAAAAAGAAGGGGCAGCCGCCCAAGAACAAGAATAAGAATGGGTGCTGTAGCCCACGTATACATTCCCTCGAGCTGATTCCAGAGAATACGCATTTTTTTCCGCAATGGAATAAGCGAATCGCGCAAAAAATGTTTCATAAGATAGGGAAAATGCTCAACGCCATACGCCCAGCGACGCTGCTGTTTGTAGAGGTTCCACAAACTACGCCATAGTGTTGGTGCCGATACGGTATCCATTGAAAGCGGTACGTACAGTGGAACAACCGTATAGTCGCCATGGTATTTCATAAAGCACTGCAAAAAAATTCGCGAGTCCTCGTTGACCATATCTTTCTGCCAAAAATCAACGTCAACAAGTGCTTGAAAACTCATGCTGTGCGAGGCGAACGTAAACAGCCTGTCTGGACGCGCGAGTTCAGTCATAAGCCAAAAGGTGGTGCTAAAGGCAGCAAGGCGTGTAGGCGAAGGTGCATGCCAAATATTATTGTTGTATAACACAACAGGTTGATAACTTGACCGTGTCGGTTTAGGATTCGAAAGGTATGCATCTGTAAGGCAGGCAAAATAATCTGGATGTGCAATGGTATCGACATCAAAGGCAGAGACAATGATATGTTCGTATGGTATGCCAAGCGCATTGATGTCATTGAGTATCGTATGTCCACTGTAGTTCAGGTTCGCCCCCTTGGTTTTCATCTCGCCGGGTATGGTATCGGGGTGTGTTGTTGAGAAAAAACGAAAAAATGATGTGCCGTATTTTTTCTCCATTGCTGCTGCAACCGTTTGAAAATGTTCTCCCGCTCGCTCTTCACCTGCTAAGACAACCATCATTCGTTCTTTTGGGAAACGCGCATCACGCAATGCCTGCAACGTACTCTCAACTATCTCATGATCTTCTTTGACCATTGGCAAAAAAATAAGATGATAGATCTCCTTCCAACCCTTGTGGCGCTCCATACGGGCATACCAGTCTGTCGTTAGGGCCCGCGCATAGTTGCGCCACGCAAACAGAACAACGATGATAAAATACGAGACGCGCAACAACCAGTACAGATCAAAAAGAATAATAAAATAAATCACCCATAGAGGGTGAATCATAGACAACACAACGCCAGCAATAAAGGTTGCCCACATCAAGAGTCCCGGAAGTATTTCAAAACACCGACGTTCAAAAGCTGATTGTTCTGACATAGTATCTATCTTTTGTGTGCTCGCACGCTGACGATACGAACGTGCCCATGAGGGACATGATGAATCGTGCCGTCGTTGTCTTTTAATACGGTTTTTCGCAGGCTCACGCACACAACCTTACCATTCTTGTCATCGAGTGTGACCTCATCACCTTCACTAAACTGGTTTTCAATAAGAATGAATAAGCCAGAAATAACATCTTTGACAAGCGACTGTGCTCCAAAACTCAACGCAAGCCCAGCAATGCCAGCACTTGCAAGTAAGGGTGTGGGGTCAATGCCAAGTGTTTTGAGCGTCATGATCAGCGTAAGCGCGCTAATGACCACCATTCCCGTAGACATAATCACACGCCCAATCGTCTGGATTCTGCCGTTGATGCTTTCATCGGAATTGTTTTTTAGGAGAAATGCTACGAGCTTGCCATGAAAAAAACGCAAACACCAGTATAATACAAAAGAGACGGCAATAATAATGCCGATATCAATGAACTGTTTCATACTTTGACGTTGCACGAACACAGGAACAGCGGTGTTTGTGCGCTACTCTTCCCTTCGGTAATAGTAATGTTTTTGGCTAACCCAATACTCTTCCCATCATCTGCGTTGCCGGATTCTCCAAATGCTTCACCGGTCAGCACATATTGATTTGCTGATACTTTTTGAATTGAAGCAACACGAAATTCGCCAAAGAGAACGTTATGAATTTTTTCACGCTCACGCAATTCAGAAATCCACGTATCAAACAACGATGAAAGGTCTTTTGCATCTACAACAACTTTAACTCGCTCGTCATCTTTCATACTATCAATGTGACGGACAAGAGAAAAATAAGCGCGTGCCCCTTCGGTAAAGAGATCGGGCAAGTTTCTCCCCTGTATATCAAGTGTAACCGATCCCGAGCCTTGTTTTTTTGTAAATGGCATAACGTCGCTTTGCTCCAATTTCTAACTCCCAATTTCTAATCTCTAAAATATATTTTTAATTTAATTGGAAATTGGTTATTGG
>JACQRZ010000054.1 GCA_016206235.1 Candidatus Uhrbacteria bacterium | reverse complement strand
GTATAGGGTTTAGGGTATAGGGTGAAGGGTGTGTTGAAATACGAAATGGAGTATATAAAATAAACGCATAAATGTCAAAAGTGGACGAAAAAAACAAGAGGGCGTCCACAGTGTCGACAAGCGACAAAGCCAAGTTGGACGCCCTAAAGGCTCGATCAGGTGGAAGCGACTCCTCCTTGTGTCTTGGTAACGTGACCCTTGGGTCACCTACCATTTACCGCGGAACAAGCGTCCCGTTGGAGGATTACTCACTCACTCAGTTCGAGCGCGGCGGATCGGTTTTTCCACACCTACCTCTCCGCCAGTGTTGAATCTACCAGCTGGAAGACTGTGCGTGCTTTGGCAACGGCGCGTCGTCTTCCAAGCCAGGCCGGCAACTGTCTCTTTGATGCCTGCCGGCTCCCTTAGTGACTGTCTTCTTGATCCTCGGGCGTTGATCGATCTCTCATCGAACTGTGCCCAAGGCCGCAGGAACGATGCACATTCCGACAGTCTGAAAAGCAGTATTACACAACAATACAAATCTGTAAACCCCATAAACACCTGAAAGCTAAAAGCTGCAAGCTGAAAGCTCCACTACACACTATGCATCCATATGCTTTGAGTAATGCCAATGGCAAGTAGCGATGCTGCTAAAGCACTACCTCCATAGCTCATAAACGGTAGCACAAGCCCAGTCAGCGGAACCAAGCCAAGATTGCCGCCAATATTAAAAATGACATGCACAAAAAACATGAGCATGATGCCCAGCAGCGCGTACACGGCAAAGTCATCTCGCGCTCGGCGCATACCTGTTGTCAGACGATAAAAAAGCAACACCCAAAAGAAGAGCAGAAAAAAAATGCCTAGAAGTCCCATCTCCTCGGCAAAGACCGAAAAGATAAAATCAGTTTGGTTTTCGGGCAAAAACTTCAAGTGACTCTGTGAGCCCAAGCCAAGCCCCGTCCCAAAAATCTGCCCCGATCCTATGGCTATCATTGCTTGCCGAATATTATAACCACTCCCCTGCACATCAGCAGTTGGCGATAAAAACGTAAGGATGCGTTGTTTTTGATATTCTTTAAAAACAAAAAGCCATAAACACGTAGTGGCGACAAAAAAAGCAAGAGCGAAAAATATTAAAAACCGTTTCGGGATACCACTCATGAGAATCATGCCAAGCCAAATGACGACCAGCACTACAGCAGACCCAAAATCTGGCTGAACAAAAACCAGCCCAATTGGCAACGCGGCAAGCAATCCGCTTAAGAGAATATGCCGAAACTGCCCTATTTGGCGCGTATAGCTTGAAAAGTAGCGCGCTAAAATCAAGATGAGCCCAATCTTTGCAAGTTCAGCGGGTTGAAAAGCAAATGACCCAAAGTAGAGCCAACCTTTGGTGCCGCGGATTGTCGTTCCAAAAAAAAGCAATGCCACAAGCAGCGCGCATACGGCAATGTAAAAAACAACGCAATAGGCCCTAAAAACACGATAATTGATCACGGCAATAATGAGGGCTATCGGAAAAAAAATACCAAAAACAAAAAGCTGCTTTTGGAGAAATCCAAAATTCACTGGCTCTTTTCCCAGGCCAATGCTATAGAGCGCGGCAAAGCCAAAACTGCACAGAATCACAGCCGCAAGCAATAACATCAAGTCATACGACCTCATGGTAGTATAAAGACGAGATAACATATCTCACTCAGCGAGAGCGTTTAAAAGCAGTTGGCTCAAAAATATCAGCTTCTGGGTGTACATCATACGACAATACACCACTTGTGTCCAACTCCTCATTCCAAAAGGCTGCTACGTTGCGCTTTTCGCCAGATGTTAAGTTGGTGATCGGCAACATTTTCAACGCAATAACTGCGTTACCGGATAACACAACAATGGGTATGTTCGCTTCCCAAAAATGAAAGGCGGATGCATTGTGTACTATACATTGAATTTTTGAAACTCTTTTTGTGGAGGATGGCGCGTTTTCCGATACAAGAGTAATATCCTGCGCCGCAAGTCTGTTGCGCTCATCCAAAAACCGCCCAGCAGCCTTTGTCATCTTGTGCCACCGCACATTTTCAATACGTGCCTGAACGGCAGACGATTGTGGATTGGCTATGCCAAGCTTGAGTACGTACTTTGTCTCACCCGGGTAGATGAATGCCTGCACCGGATCAAGCGCCTTACCATCCACTAAAAAGACAACGTCAAAATACGCCCTCCAATCGGTGTTTGAATTTGTAACAGACGCGTAGAAATCATACGATTCACGGCTAGAAGGAACGACGCCAGCTCGAGTAAGAGAAAGGTCTTGCGCACCTTTGTGCTGAAGAAGTTTTGCCAATGACCCTTTTGCCGTACCGACAAGCTGTTGAGTGCTGCCCCGCTCTATAACGTAGAGGGAAATCAATTGCCAAAAAAGTACGGCGTAGATACAGCCGACAATAACGGCAAAAACAATATGCGCTTCTTTACGAAGACGCTGAATATGAGTTACAAACCAGTAACTTTTTTCAAGTTCCTTTTCTGATATGCGCGATGTATAGTCTTCGACCATAGTATCAGTTTATCATAGTTGACCTTGCGGCTCAAAAGGAGTACAGTGCAGTCGAATAAAAAACATGATAGCACTACTAAAAATCACTCTTCTTGGAGCTTTGCTACTCGCGTTGCCAGGCACGGCTCATACCCTTCATATTGATGCCGGCAAATCGATACAGCCACCGCAGTTTATTCGCACTGCGAACTATTTTTTGCGCGCAGGATATGACTTAAGAAGGGAAGACTACGATCGGTTGGCGAGCTTTGATCTCCTCGTTCTGCCAATGGAGGCGGGGAGTTACAACACAGATTTTTTTGCCTATGCGCGATCGCACAATCCCAACATCATCATTTTGGCATACGTCCCCTGCCGCAGCATTAATATTCGCGATCTTGATGATGGCGCACAAATCCGAAAGCGCATGAAAGCAGGAATTCATCCTAACTGGTACCTTATGGATAGTCGCGGCAACCATGTCAGCGCATGGCCAGGAACCTTGCCAATCAATATCACAACGCCATGGAACGAGTACTTGCCCACCTTTATTCACGAAGTCGTCTATGGCGCCGGCTTGTGGGACGGCATTTTTTATGATGAGTTTCAAGACGACATGACCTATCTCAATCAAGGTGATGTTGATATTGACCGAGACGGCTCGCCCGATCCGCGGCCACTCCATATGAAGTTGTGGCAAGAGGGAAACATTCGTCTCCTACAAAAAACACGAGAGCTCATGCCCAATGCGATAATCCTTACGAATGGAAGCTCGAAGCACGAATACCAAGTGTATACAAACGGACGAATGTTTGAGAATTTCCCGACCCCATGGGAAGGACACGGACAGTGGATTGATACAATACGGAGCTATTTTCGATTGTTTCAGGAAGTCAGCTCTCCACAAGTTTTTTTTATCAATGGCACAACTCGAAATACTGGCAATTACACCGATTACAAGAGCATGCGCTTCGGACTTACTTCAACATTACTTGGAGACGGTTACTTTGGATTTGATTTTGGCGACACCAACCACGGCCAACTCTGGCAGTACGATGAGTTCAACACGACACTCGGAAAACCATCAGGGACGGCACATAAAATTGAACATCAGCAACGCATGCCAATACTGCACACCTCCATTGCGCCAGGCGTTTGGATGCGCGACTATCAGAAAGGCGCGGTTTTTGTAAACTCCACGTCTCAAGCGCAACGAATAAGCCTTGATGAAGACTACGAGAAGCTGCGTGGAGCACAAGATCCAGTGCATAACAATGGGTCAATTGTCTCGTCGCTCACTCTTGATTCGCAGGATGGCATTATATTGCTCCGACCTTTAAAAAAGATTATTGGCGCGTTCTTTCCTAATGGCTCTTTTGCGCGGGTATTCGACAAGTATGGCACAGCTAAGCGAAATGGCTTTTTTGCGTATGAAGATCGATTCCGAGGATCGACGAAGCTCATGGAATTCAAAGATAGTGATGGACTTAGTGGAACTGTCCAAGTTGATAAAAATGGTATCCGCATTCTCGATACAACAGGGATAGAAAAAAAGAAGATATACCCCTTTGGCGAAAGCTGGCCATATGACATAAATATTGGCGCTGGCAGGCTTACCAACAATGGACCGTTAACTCTCGCTGTCGGGCCCGAGTACCCCACAAGCACTCCAAAATCATTCAGGCGCTCCCCATCCACTCTCAAGCTCTATGCTCTTCCAGAGCTTGCGCTGATTGATGAATTAAAACCTCTCGGAGCAACCTATACTGGATCATTACGAGTTGCGATCGGAAGGTTTTCGAAAAATGGTGATGCCTCGCTCGTGGTAACTCAAGGGCAGGGATCACTCCCGGACGTGCGCATGTATACGCGCCAAGGAAAGTTGATCGGTGTTTTCAGCGCCTATAACAAGTCATTTCATGGAGGCATCTCAATTGCAACAGGTGATATTGATGGCAATGGAGTTGATGAGATCATAACAGGACCAAGCTCAAAGGCTCCTGCCCATATTCGCGTATTTGATGCTAAGTCAAAACCGCTCTCACCCGGATTTCTCGCGCTTGATATCGCAAACAAAAAAGGTGTGCAGGTGGCGGCTACAGACCTTGACGGAGATGGTAAAGCAGAAATTCTTGTGATGACTAACCATGTGTTTACAGCGGTAACGAGTAACGAGTAATATTAATATGTATGGAATACTTTAAACGGCGACATCAAAAATTTTATCACAATACTGTTCCTAATCGCCTAAAACACATCATTGTTGATAGTGTTTGTGTTGCAAGCATAGCCGGACTTCTTATAGCAATTGCCTCGATGAGTTTTTCTGCGCCAAAGACAGCATCCCCGCTCGCGCTGGATATTTCACTCTCTGATCCATTGCCAAAAGGAGGTTCACAAGTGGAATTCTCAGTACAGGTAAAGAATACGACGCTTTTATCCTTGAATAATCTCGTGCTAAACGTTGTGTTGCCTGAACACTTTCAACTAGAAATGGTTGACGGTGTTCAAGCTACCTTGTTGCCGGAAATGAAACTTGATTCACTTGGACCGCTGGCATCAAAAAAATATACTTTCACAGGCGCTGTGTATGGAGAAGAAAACAGCGAACAGGAACTACATAGTACCGTTGAGTATGATAACGGCAAGGAAGAACGCCTTTTGAAACGAGCACGAAAAACATATACGGTCGGCCCTTCGGCGCTGGAACTTCAAAGCACATTTCCTTCATCTGCAGTATACAATCAAATAGTCGATGGTATGCTGAGGATAAAAAACACCTCTGACCGAGCACAGGAACATCTCGTGCTTTCATGCGCTCTACCTCAAAAAACCACGTATGAGTATGGCACCGGTATAACCCAAGAGGCATTATCAATGGATCCACTTAACGCAAATGAAGAAAAAAACATTACCCTGAAAGTTCGTTTCCATGATTATAGCGCTTCATCAGGCACTATTTCATGCTCACTTTCACGGAAAGAAAAAGACAAGATCATAGCTCAAGGGACAACCTCTACAACCATTTCACTCGTACAACCAACTGTCACACTTGCCATTGAAAAGGCACAGCAAAATGCATTGCAATCTGGCACAGAACATCAATTTTCATTACTTTTGCAAAGAAGGGAAGCGGTAGAGGTTCAAAAAGCCGGTGTTCTTATTGAAGGCGCAACACCAGAACGATATTTTTGGAACGATACGAATACACTCACAGCACATACGCTTACCTTTAGCATACGCATTCCATCAGACGGCAAGAAAGACGCGATCACTCTCACGCCGTTTGCAGCCTACAAGTCAGCTGATGGCACGCCGATTGATGTTGAAGGAAAACGTTTCACCTTCCCTCTTACGACCTCAATTTCACTCAACGCCTTCGCGCGTTACTATACGCCTGAAGGAGACCAAATTGGCAGAGGCCCCTTGCCACCGCAGGTTGGCGAGACCACCAAATATCTGATTTTCGTGCAGCCTACCGATACAATACATACACTTTTCGATGTTACTGTGCGTTCGCGATTAGGACATAATGTTATTTTGTCCGGGGCTATTCCTCTCGACGGTCAATCCCTTACCTCTTCTGACAGTTCCGAACTTGTTTGGAGTATTGCGCGTCTTCCAGCAAGCACGAATGTCGACGCGGGAGGTATGGTTTTTCACGTTTCCCTTACGCCAGACATTTCCATGGCTGGCATAGCGCCACTGCTTGTGGAGTCTTTATCGATCAGCGGCACAGACGAAGTGACCAAAAAACGCGTTGAGTATAAAAGTCCACCTATTACTACAGACCTTATCTTCGACACAAGAGCTTCTGGAAAATCTCACGTAGAAAAACAAATCCCCACAACCTTTGACACAACGGAATCGTTGTAAGATCATGGGGCGTATATGGGCAGTTTCAGCTTCATAGCATAACTATCCGTATCGGGTGGAGAGCCACTAAAGCATGTTGTACAACTGCGGTCATCATATGGATCACCGACTGCCGCGAGCAATCCCGGAATGGTGTTAAACTTTAGCGAATCAACGTCAAGTAGAGCACGAATCTCTTCGACAGTGTGCTGTGCGGCAATAAGTTCATCCGTAGTCTCGATATTGACCCCATGGATGCACTCATGAATCAGCTTCGGCGCGGCGCTACGTAGATGGATTGCGCGCGCACCACACTCACGAAGTTGCCGCACAAGCGTCCTCATGGTCGTTCCACGTACGATGGAATCATCAATCACCACAATACTCTTTCCTTGCACAGTATGTACATCGATGTTAAATTTCCTCTTCATCAATGTCTCGCGAATACTTTGATTCGGTTCAATAAACGTACGGTCAACACCTTCATTAACCATAATCCCTCTTTGATGATATGTTAATCCAGGGTGTTTGTGGTACGCCTTTTTATACAATTCAGCAAATTCGTTTGCGTAGCACTCTGCTGTCCATAATCCGGAATTGGGTACGCCAAGCACAAGATCGGGCAATTCCGTAAGAAAGTCGCTATCTTGAAAATCCCACTGCGCAAGCGATGCACCGAGAGTTCTCTGCACTTGTTCACTTGGCATACCAAAAGGTGTGGATTTTCTCGCAGCCAAATAGATATGCTCGAACGTGCAGTGACATGACCGCTTTGCGGGAACTCGCGCCTCACGAATCATCTGCCGCGGCTGATTCACATACAATCGTACATCCCTTGGCTTGCCACCCATGAAATGAGGACTCTTCTCTCTTGAGAATTGACCTTCAACATTGAAAAAAGCGACGATTTCACCTCCATTAAGATGGGCGATATCATCAATCCGTGCCAATGTTGCATCGTTCAATGCATGAAAAGCAACGTCTTCTGAGGCGAAATAATATGAATCATTGCCCTCTCTGCCCATCACAAGCGGGTGGAAGAGCTGAGGATCAGTAAATGCAAAAAAGCCTTTCGTACTCATAATAAGAAATGCAAAGGCTCCCTGTACTCGCGAACACGCGTCGCGGATTCGATCGTAGAGCGTCTCCTTTTGGGAGAGATAGATAAGATACAACATGATTCTTGTGTCGCTTGAGTCATCGGGAACGATGCATCCTCTTGTTATAACTTCCTCTCTCAGCTCCTCATAGTTCGTAATATTGCCATTATGCACGATCGCAACTTTTTCTCTGCCATACGGCATATCGAGCCACATCACAAAAGGATGAAGGTTGTACGTAGAGCTCTTCCCTGTTGTGGCATAGCGATTATTGCCAATCGCCATATCTCCTAACAACTGCTGTTTGAAATTTACGTTGCGAAAAGCTTGCACAACACGGCCGGGGCCTTTCTGCACAAACAGATCATCGCCATCTGTTGATGCGATACCAGCTCCGTCATGACCGCGAGGCTGGAGCGCATGAAGCATATGAAATGTGTACTTACTTGCATGGCCAACATTATACACGCCTGCAATTCCGCACATGCTTTCCCTCCTCGATTGTAAAAGATCAATACTATTACACTAGCAGGGGGTACTACTTAAGTAAAGCAAAACGTTACGTGCTGGCTACATCACTTTATTTTACAGATGTCGTTTTTATGCTATACTTTTACTATCAATAAGGTACAAAAAATGCGTCCTTGTTGTTTATTTTTGATACCCAAAAGAGCATGGCAAAAAACGCAAAAAAAGGCGCTGACTATGGCGCAAAAGACATCGCTGTCCTTGAGGGCCTTGATCCAGTACGGAAACGCCCGGGCATGTATATTGGAAATACTGCTGAGGAAGGGCTTCACCACCTTATCTGGGAAGTTGTGGATAACTCCATTGATGAGGCAATGGCTGGATTTTGCAATGAAATTACCCTTGAACTACTCCCCGATGCCATGGTCTCTGTGGAAGATAACGGTCGCGGCATTCCAGTTGAAATACACAGGCAAACAGGTGTTTCTACGCTTGAAACTGTTATGACGAAGCTCCATGCTGGAGGTAAGTTTGGGCAAGGAGGGTATAAAGTATCTGGCGGACTCCATGGCGTAGGTATTTCTGTGGTAAACGCCCTTTCGACATATGTTCGAGCCGAGGTAAAACGCGACGGTAAACTGTATGCGCAAGAATTCAAACTTGGTGTTCCAAAGGCAAAAGTGAAGGCTGTAGGAACTGCGCGTGGCACTGGCACAAAAATCATCTTTAAGCCAGATACTGAGAAAATCTTTTCGGTGAAAGACTTCAAGTGGGAAACCATTTTAGACCGCTTGCGCCAGCAGGCCTATTTGACTAAGCAGGTTAAAATTACGGCAATTGACTCCCGCGAGGGAAAACAGGGATCTCTCTATACGTTCTTTTTCGAAGGCGGCATTAAGTCGTATGTTTCGTACCTCAATCACCATACACAGCCTAAACACGAGACTATTTTCTATGTAGAAAAACTTTATGATTCAGGCCTAAATATTAATGTTGAGCTCGCTTTACAATATGTAGATGAGTACAAAGAGCATGTGTTGGCCTTTACCAACAATATTTTAAACCCTGAAGGCGGCATGCATATGGTTGGATTTCGCACTGCACTCACACGTACCCTCAACAGCTTTGCAAGAACAAAGAGTTATTTAAAAGAAAAAGATGAAAATCTTACAGGCGATGATGTGCGTGAGGGGCTGACAGCTGTTTTAAGTCTCAAAATTCCAGAGCCGCAGTTTGAAGGACAGACAAAATCAAAACTCGGAAACGTTGAGGCTCGAACCGCTGTCGACGCTATCTTTTCCGATGCATTCGCTATTTTCCTTGAGGAACACCCAAAAGAGGCAGAGGCAATTATTGGAAAGTGTCTCCTAGCGTCTCGGGCACGTCTTGCAGCTCGATCAGCACGCGAGACGGTTCTGCGCAAGGGCGTACTCGAAGGCCTCACACTTCCAGGCAAGCTTGCGGACTGCTCCTCGAAAGACGCAAGCATTTCTGAATTGTTTCTTGTGGAGGGCGATTCCGCAGGCGGAAGTGCCAAGATGGGACGGAATAGGCATTTCCAGGCCATTTTACCGCTCAAGGGTAAAATCTTGAATGTGGAAAAATCACGCCTAGATAAAATCCTTGCTTTTAATGAAATCAAATCGCTCATTATAGCGCTTGGCACAAATATTGGTGAACAATTTGATGTTGATGCCCTGCGTTATCACAAGCTTATCATCATGACCGACGCCGATGTGGATGGAGCGCATATTCGCACCTTGTTGTTAACGCTTTTCTATCGACACCTTCCGCAATTGATTGAAAAGGGCTACGTCTATATTGCGCAACCTCCGCTCTATAAAGTTGCTTACGGAAAGTCATTTAAATACGCTTTTTCCGATGGAGAAAAGGAAAGGATTGTTGCAGAATATAATGCTGATGCAGAAAAAAAAGGCAAGACAAAAGCAGCAACAAAACAAGTTGCGCCGAAGTCCTTCGAAGGCGAAGTTGAATCGGCTACTAAGGAAGGAGAAGCAACGGAAACTGAGAGTGTGACTGGGCCAAAAGTCTCGCTCCAGCGCTATAAAGGTCTTGGTGAAATGAATCCTGAGCAGCTCTGGGAAACAACGATGAATCCAGAAAACCGTGTTCTGAAAAAAGTTACGGTTGAAGATGCTGTACGCGCCGACGAGGTCTTCAATATTCTTATGGGATCGGAAGTTGAGCCTCGCAAACGTTTTATTCAAGTACACGCAAAATCAGCTAAGAATATTGATATTTAGCTGATATTGAGGTATTGACTTTCTGTTAAAAAAGTGATACAAAGGCACTAGTTCTTTTAACATGGGGGTTTACGATGAGAACCGCTCACAGGTTTCTTGAGATAATCGTTATAAGTCTTATACTGTTGATATCTGGGGGTGACAGAGCAGAAGCAACTAGTGATTCTGGGCCATATAAATGGCAACGTGCTTGGACAACGCTTAAGACCCTCATTCCTAAGCACATTGATAATCCAGCAACGAGATTAAGTGAAGTTCAGTCGCAGGAATTGTTTGTCAGCACTTCATTCAAACAAGTACGTAATCCGATCCGCATCGATGTTATAGGTATGGTGCATGGTGGGCCATTTGAAGCGCCACCCAATATCGATCAAGAAATAAACGCGAGTGACAAGAAGGTTCTTGCCCTACTCGATCACCTCAATCAAGATAGCGTCGGTGTTGAAGGATCAAATTGTGAACAGCTGACAATGGACTGCTTTATTCGAGATGTTATTAGGCGCGTCGAGATGTCATACGGGTTTACTCCACGCAAAGCAGATGTTATGCAAAAGGTGGAGAATAGTATTACCGGCCAGCCATGGATTAGGTATATGAAAAAACACCCAAAAATTCCGATGGCAGGTCTGAGTGATCCGATTGGACTTGATGAGCTACATGGTTATCTCATTGAGTTAGACCTAGGGGGCGTTAACGAACGTGCCGTGCTCGATGTACGAACAGACATCGGTATAGCTCGCATGATTGCGTTCATGAAAAAAAGAAAACTTCGGCATGGTGTCGTACTCTTTGGAACCCGACATGTGGAGCGCGCTGAAGCGCTTCTAAGGTATATGAAAATTCAAAGTACAACGTACTAGCAGTATAGAGGGTGTTCGATTCGATGCCCTCTTTTTTAATATCAGGCTCGGTGAGTCATATGTTTTTCTTCCTCTCTATGTCCATCTTATTGACAGTTCAATATCATATGCTATAGTACTCTTAAAGGCCCTCAACAGGCTTTTTTAATTACCTAGAATCTGCAATATGGCTGCTATTTCTAATGCGAAAAATAGGCTCGGAAACTACGTAAAAGATTCCTATTTTGAAATGAAAAAGGTTGTATGGCCTTCACGAAAACAAGCCATCCACCATACGCTCATGGTTATTGTATTCAGCGCAGTTGTTGCGATATTTCTTGGCGCATTGGATATGCTTTTTTCATATGTTATCCAACGAATACTCACACCGCAGTAGAAAACACGAAATCCAAAGCACGAAGCACGAAACAAATTTTAAAATCAAAATAAAAAATATTGAAACATTAATGTTCCGAATTTAGAGATTCGAATTTCGAATTTAATCGAATATGCCAAAACAGTCACTCGAAGAAGGTCGAAGATGGTACGCGATCCACACGTATTCAGGGTATGAGGAAAATGTGGTCCGGAACCTCAAGCAAAGAATTGAGTCCATGGATATGGAAGATCGTATTTTTAACGTACTTATACCGACTGAAAAAAAAATTAAAATTAAAAATGGTAAGCGTAAAGTGGTCGTTGAAAAAATTTTTCCTGGCTATGTGCTTGTTGACATGATCGTCACTGACGACTCATGGTATGTTGTTCGAAACACACCCAATGTTACTGGATTTATTGGCGCAGGAACAACCCCTACTCCCATCTCAGACGAGGAAATTGAATATCTTCAGAAGCGTATGGGTATGGAGGAGCCGAAATACAAAATCGATCTTGTACCCAACTGCGCTGTACAGATTATTGACGGACCGTTTAAGAATTTTGAAGGCAAAGTTACCGAAGTTGACGAAGAACGCGGCAAAGTAAAGGTACTGGTACAAATGTTCGGCCGCGAAACACCTGTTGAACTTGATTTCCTCCAAGTCAAAAAAGTTTAGTAGGTGCTAGGTACTAGGTTGCCTCTAACCTTACGTAGTCCGATAAACTAGAACCTAAAACCTAATCACTAGAACCTAATCTATGGCCGCTCTTAAAAAGATAAAAGCATTGATAAAGCTCCAAATCCCTGCTGGCAAGGCAAACCCTGCGCCTCCCGTTGGTCCAGCGCTTGGACAGCACGGTTTGAACATTGCTGAATTCTGCCAGAAATTCAATGCAGCAACGCAAGGAAAAGACGATATCACCCCTGTTGAAATTACGGTGTATGAAGACAGAACATACACTTTTATCCTCAAGACACCTCCAGCGTCTGAGCTTATTAAAAAAGCGACTGGTATTGCAAAAGGATCAAGCAAGCCATTAACAACTAAAGTTGGAAAGCTCACCAAGGCCCAAGTTCGTGAAATTGCAGAAAAGAAAATGCCAGATCTCAATGCTGGAACTATTGAAGCAGCAATGAAGACAATCGAAGGAACTGCCCGCCAGATGGGAGTGGAAATTGTTGAGTGAAGAACGAAAAGTGTAGAGTGAAAAGCACTTGTCACTCAACACTCGTCACTTTATTATTAAGTGGGAGGGCGAGAGCCCGAATGAACCACAAAGGAGAAAAATATGCGAAAAAATTCAAAGGACTTTATTGAAAAGATAAAGCAATACGATCCAAAGAAAACATATACTGCACAGGAAGCGATTGAACTCGGTCAAAAATTTTCTTATGAAAAGTTTGATGCCGCCGTGGAAGTACATGTTCGAACAGGCATTGATCCAAAGAAAAACGATCAAGTAATCCGTGGTTCTATTGTCCTTCCGCACGGTACTGGAAAATCAAAAAAAGTAGCTGTGTTTGCCGAAGGAGATGCTGCTGTTGAAGCCACACGAGAAGGGGCAGATATTGTTGGTGGCAAGGAGCTCATCCAAGAAATCAAACAATCAGGTAAGGCAGATTTTGAAGCAGCAATCGCAACGCCAGATATGATGAAGCACTTAGCAGTTGTCGCAAAAGTCCTTGGTCCAAAAGGACTTATGCCTTCACCAAAAAATGACACTGTTACAAATAACGTAGGTGTGGCAATCAAAGATATCAAGCGCGGTAAAGTATCATTTAAAAATGATGTGAGTGGGAACGTGCATCAGGTTATCGGAAAAAGGTCATTTGATGCCGCCATGCTCTTCGAAAACTACACAAGCTTTATGGATGCGCTCCAAAAAAGCAAACCAGCAGCATCAAAGGGAATATTCATCCGTAATATCAGTCTCTCAACTTCAATGGGACCAGGAATAAAAATAGAACTTTCCTAACGGGAAATACTCTTCAGCAATGCGCTATCCCCTCTTTACCTACGTCATTGGATTAGAAATTCACATCCAGCTCAAAACGCGGTCTAAGATGTTTTGTCGCTGCTCAAATGACGGCGAAAACCAGCCCCTCAATACCACAATCTGCCCCATCTGTCTTGGACATCCGGGAACACTTCCCGTGATGAACAAGCAAGCAATCAAATGGGGCATGCGAACCGCGCTTGCGCTTCATTGCTCAATCCCGCCACACTCAAAATTCGACCGCAAAAATTACTTCTATCCTGACTTGCCAAAGGGATATCAAATATCCCAGTATGATCAACCTATTGGAAAGAGTGGGTATCTCGATATTCAAATGTACGGTGCAACCGAAGGACAACGCCCAGAAGCGCACATCCGTATCAATCGCCTTCACCTCGAGGAAGATGCGGCAAAACTCGTGCACTCTCCTGGGGCCAATGCGAGTCTCGTCGATTTCAACCGATCATCGACTCCGCTCATGGAAATTGTTACAGAGCCAGATATTACCTCTCCGCTTGAAGCAAAAACTTTTTTGCAGGAGCTGCGCCTTCTTGCAAGATCTCTCAATGTATCAAGCGCGGATATGGAAAAAGGGCATCTCAGGTGCGATGCAAATGTGTCGCTAAAATTTGAACACGCTGGTGTTGCTGTCTGGACACCAATTTCTGAAATAAAAAATCTTAACTCATTCAAGGCGGTGGAAAAGGCGCTCACGTATGAGGCACAGCGACTCTACGACGAGTGGGTTGCTGGTGGCGAAGTTACTCGCCGGGCCCACAAAATTACTGTTGGCTGGGACGACACAAAGGAGTGCACAATGCTGCAACGAAGCAAGGAAGAAGCGCACGATTACCGCTACTTTCCCGAACCCGACCTTCCCCCACTTCACTTCAGCGAGGAAGAAGTTGAGATAGTAAAAAAATCCTTACCAGAGCTCCCTATTGCAAAACGAAAACGGCTTATTGATCAATACGGAATTACCCATGCTGATGCTACGTTGTTGGTTGAGTCTGAAGGATATGCGTCGTTTTTCGAAAAGTCAGCATCGGAACTGGATGAGTGGCTCTGTTCGCTTGAGGCGTGCGACGATGCGTTTAAAACAAAAACGTATAAGCTTCTTGCTAACTGGTTTATTAATAAGCTACCTCCAGCTCTCAATGCCTATTCGATAGCTCTTGAAGAATGCAAAGTAACACCCGAAAATTTCGGGGAGCTTATAGCTCTTATTCAAGATCAAAAAATCAATAGTTCAGCGGCACAAGTTGTGCTCGAAGAAATGGTCGAAACCGGAGCTGAGCCAAAGCACATTATGCAGGAAAAAAACCTTGAACAGGTTTCTGATACAAGCTCCATTGAATCTGCGTGCGATACTGTACTTGCAGCCAATGCCGATGCTGTTTCAAATTATAAAGCAGGCAAGACAACGGCTATAATGTTCTTGGTTGGGCAAGTTATGAAGGAAATGAAGGGCAAGGCACAGCCAGAGATGGTAAAAACTATTTTAGAAAAAAAATTAAGTTAACATCTTATGAGTACGTATGATCAACCGAAAGCGAGTTTAGAGGCATTTGATACGCTATCTCGTGTACGTCAACATATTGGCGACAAAAAAATCGCACCTCTTCAACTAAGACAAATACTCGACGCGTCGATTCGAGGCCAAGAGAGCGCACCGGCAACAACAGATCCTGACAGCGTGGCAATCATGCGTTCACTGATTGCGAAACTCGATGATGGAATCGAAAATAATCTCGATGCGAGCGAAATACGCTTACGAGTTTTGGAAACATTAGATGAACTTGATCGACACTACGCTCCTAAACCAGATGCAGAAATGAGCTAATGCACTCGAAAGCCTCTTTGTGAGAACGGATCCACTGGATCCGTTTTTCTTTTCGATACCATGTCAACTGGCGTCGTGCGAAGTCATGCGTGGCATATTTAAGGCGCTCTAAGCTATCGCGCCGAGCTTGTAGCTTGCCCGCTTGAAGCGTGTCCGCCTCTGGCGGATAGCTTGTAGCTTGTAGCTTTTGTATTTTTTCGAGATATTCAGTGATGAACTGATACTCAAGACCGAGTCTTTTTAGCCATTTTTTTGAAACGCCATCCATAATAAGATTCTTCACTTCCGCGATCATCCCCCTTTTCACTCTTGTATCAACTCGCTCATCAATTCGCTTATAAAGCCTTTCTCTTTGAACATCAATGCCGAGAATGAGAGTGCTAAAAAGTGATTCTTTTTTTAGCGGAGGAATGGGTTTTCCTGTGTGGTAGATGACTTCAAGCGCACGGATAATACGCCGCGGATTTTTTTTATCAGTACGATTGTATGTAGCGCGATCGAATTTCTTGAGCAATACTAAAAGGTTTTCGAGTGATTGCTCTTCTAGCTGTTTCCGAAGTTGCGCATCAGGCTTTACGTGTGGAAGACTATATCCTTCTGTAACCGCTTTTATATATAAGTGTGATCCTCCAACCAACAAAGGAAGCTTTCCTCGGTTCCAAATATCCGCTATGGCTCTGTCCGCCTTCTTTTTAAACTGCGCTACGGAGAAGCGGCGCCCAGGCGTTGCAATATCAAGTAAATGATGAGCAACCCGCTTTTGCTCTTTTTTCGTTACTTTACCTGAACCAAGATCCAGACCTCTATATACTTGTCGCGAATCAGCTGAAACAACTTCTCCGTTAAACTTTTTTGCCAACGCGATTGCAAGATCAGACTTGCCAGAACCCGTTGGGCCCACAATAACGACCAAGGGTATCGAGCTTGTAGCTTGCCCGCTTGAGGCGGGTCCGCCTCTGACGGATAGCTTGTAGCTTGTAGAATTTCTTTTTGTCATGTCTAGAAGCTAGAAACTGACCCGTAGAGAATCCACTCTAATGCTCTATTAATTTTCACATTCACAAGTTTACCAATCATGTTTTCTGATCCCCTAAAATGCACTCGCTTCATTTCCCGCGAGTTGCCGCTGCACAAACCCTTTTCACATGCGTCTACAAGCACTTCAGCGGTTGTACCAACATAGCGCTGGTTCTTTCGCAATACCGTCTCTTCCATGAGTTTTTGAAGGACATTCCATCGACGCTTTTTATCTACTCGTGAAATATCATCTTTATACAACTTTGATGCGCCAGTTCCCGACCGCACCGAATACATTGCCAAGTAGGCTATGTCAAAATCACACTCCTTATAGAGAGATACTGTTTCTTCAAATTGTTCTTCTGTCTCTCCGCAAAACCCTACGATAATATCGGTGCCAATGGCAATATCTGGGCATTTCTCGCGGACTTTTTTTATTGTCACAATGTAGTGTTCGCGTGTGTACGGGCGATTCATGCGTTTTAGCACAGCATTACTACCTGACTGCACGGGCAGATGAAGGTAGTTCATGTGATTCGGCAATGCAAGAGCGGCAATTGTTTCATCATCCATGTGCTGCGGATGAGGCGCTGTAAAGTGAATACGCCTTAAGCCATCAATCTGATTCAGTTCCCACATAAGCGCGCCAAAACAGTTCTTACTTCGATCAAAGGGATTATCTTGCCGCAAGGCGGTCGTCTTGTCTGGCGGATTATAGAGATTCACTGTTTGGCCAAGGAGTGTTATTTCCACGCACCCGTGTGCAACAACCTCGCGTACTTCTTCTATGACATCGGCTGCTGGCCGATCTTTTTGCCTTCCACGGGAATATGGCACAACGCAGTATGTACAAAACTTATTGCAGCCATTGCTAATAGCAATATATGCCTGAAATGTATTTTGATAGGTCGGTTTGATTTTAAGGTAATGACTATATTCAGACTGCTCACCGACTGCCTGTGGGTCAAGAAGCTTTTGGTTAAGTTCACTCAATCGCTGAGGAAGATACACCATCTCCTCTGTTGGAAAAAAAAGATCGACAAGAGGAAGGCGTTCGCGAATCTTGCCGTCTTTATCTCTCCCTGCCATGCAGCCAGTAATTGCAACGACAAGGTTAGGATTTTGCCTTTTGAGCTCCTCGAGATTGTGATGTATGCCATACATACGGTCTTCGGCTGTTTGGCGTACAGAGCAGGTGTTATACACCAATAGATCAGCATCAGATTCCTCTTCAATTTCTTGCATACCGCACCGCGAGAGCAAGTTTTTTAGTCTCTCGGAATCTGACTTGTTCATCTGGCAGCCGAATGTTGTGATCTTAAAATTTCCTGGCATTTGTCTAGGTTGTAAGTTGTAGTTGAATTAGAGGTCAATAGATTGAGTGTTCATTTTATTTACTATGTGTTCGATGAATGCGTCCAAGGAATAACGTACGGTATCCTGCGAGCCACGAACTCGCACGGGAATCTCGCTCATCTCAGCTTCCTTGTCGCCAATAACAATCATATACGGGACTTTTTGCTTTTCAGCGTTTCGAATTTTTTTGCCAACCGTTTCGGAAAGCTGATCGACGTGAGTCCGGATGCCCGAGAGCTCGAGCTTTGATGCGAGTTCAAAGCAACTTTGTGCATGACGATCGGCAACAGGAATCAATGCAACTTGCACAGGCGCAAGCCAAAGTGGAAACGCGCCCGCGCAGTGCTCGATAAAGATAGATAAAAATCGCTCTAATGAACCCATGATAGCAGCGTGAATCATGACAATACGTTCTTTTTCGCCTTGCTCATTCACGCAGGTGAGATCAAGTCGCTCGGGTTGGTTACGGTCAATCTGAATCGTGGCCACCTGCCATTCGCGGCCTATGGAATCCTTGGCCAAAAAATCAATCTTTGGGCCATACATTGCAGCTTCACCAGGAGCTTCAATGGAGCCCACGCCCCGCTCTCGCACAAGCTCGCGAAGCTGGTTTTCCGTTTTTTCCCATACTTCCTTACTGCCAAGGTATTTTTCCATGGAATGTGGATCATGAAGCGAAAGACGAACCTGTAAAGATCCAAAACCAACGCCGGCATAAAACCTGTTAATTATATCCCATATCTTAAACATCTCGTCTTTCAGCTGAGATTCGCGGCAAAAAACATGTGCATCGTCTTGCGTGAATGCACGTACGCGCGAAAGGCCGTGCAGCTCTCCTGACTGCTCATCGCGATAGCACATGGTTGTTTCCGCGAAGCGTTGCGGCATCTCACGGTAGCTATGGGGTTTTCGTGAAAAAATTTGCGTGTGGTGAGGGCAGTTCATGGGCTTCATCGCAAACTCATGACCCTCTCGTGTTACAATTTTAAAGAGATCGTTCTGGAATTTATCCCAGTGGCCGCTCGTTTCGTATAGTTCTTTTTTTGTGATATGCGGAATAGTAACACGCGTATATCCCTGTTCTTTTCGCAAATGCCACACGTAGTCATCAAGAAGGTTTCTTACAAGGGTTCCTCTCGGCGTCCACAGAGCGAGTCCAGGACCCACGAGCTCGGAGAACACAAAAAGGTCGAGTTCACGGCCCAATTTTCGATGGTCTCGTTTCTCAGCCTCTCCAAGCATTTTTACATAGCTCTCGAGCTCATCTTGTGTTGCAAAAGCTATCCCGTAAATACGGGTTAACATAGGATTCTTTTCATTCCCTCGCCAATAGGCACCGGCGAGTTTGTCTAATATAAATGCGTTCGGGTCAATGCTCTTTACTGAATCAAGGTGCCCACCTCGACAGAGATCCTCAAAATCACCCCAACGATACATCATAATTGATTCACCACGCGCATCAATTTCATCGATCAATTCTTGCTTAAAAGGGTTTTTGGCAAAAATCTTTTTTGCTTCATCGACAGACACCTCGCGAGCCGAAACCTCATTCCAACTTTTGAGAATCGACTTCATTTCTGTTTCAATTTTTTTTATATCATCTGCCACTACGGCTGATGTAAATTGAAAATCATAGTAAAAACCGTTTTCAATTGCCGGGCCAATGGTCGGCATTGCATCTGGATAAAGCTTGAGCACGGCTGCTGCCAGAAGATGGGCAAGCGAATGGCGCAAATGACTGATATCTAATGACTGTGTTGCTGTTTTCATAATAAAAAACTATCACTTTTATAGTGATAGTATATCGATTTTTCTTATAATTGCAAGGCTAAAAACTATTTTCTCACAACAACATTAATATGGTCAAGTAATATCGGGGCTCTCGTTACCCAAAATGGGTAAAAATTGACCTCTACATCGGTGATATCGTCATAGCTTGTAAGCGTCGACTCAATCTCGTGCGCTGACATTCCAGAAAGCTTCTTTTTATCATAGTCAGCACTCAGAGCGCTTCGCACATGGCCAGCCGTTGCGCTAACCTTGAGAATGGCTTTTTTCGTTTCGGCTTCAATACTTGCCAGCTGCACATGCACATCCTGATCACGAGCACCAATAAGCTCTTGATCTTGAGAAATTGAGTTCACCAACTCTTTCTTTATCTTAGACTTCAAATCCATCTCATCAACAAGCACGCCTCTCATAAGCATTTTTACCTTTACATCAAACTGGCTTGCAGCTGAATTCATCGGAATGCTCGGGGTGGCGCCTACGATTTGAGCGTCCAAAAACTGGACTGTCTTTCCTGTGAGTTGCTTTGATTGGTTAGCATCAAGCAAAAGAGAGAATTTTCCCTTTAATTTTTGAATGACTTCCTGGGTTCCAGAATCAACATCTTGCTGCGTGAGAATCTTTTGACCTTCAGTGGCAGTGTCTTCCTGAAAAGAAATTCCAATTATTTGGTTTTGAACGCCTGGCCATAAAGCTGGGAGAGTGAACCGGTTGCTTCCTGATTTCACAGACTCCTTCCCTGGTGTGTCGAGCTTCACGCGAACCTCAGCTTGTCCCCCAGCTGGCACAACCGAGTATTCAGTTGTTCGAAATAACACGCCGGAGTCATGAAGTAAACGGGTTGTTGCACGCAATTGCTGCCGATTAGATGTTTTATTGATGACCGTTATCGTTCCTGTGTCATTTTGTTCCACTGGCTTGGTTGTGGTTGTAGCAAAGGTTCCCTGACCCTCCATTTCCTGCTGCACGATAACAGCTGGCATCTCTTGCAGTTGAGGGTCAAATTGAGTGATATCCCCCGACAATGGAATCTCAAATGTTTTAGTAAATCTTTTTGCCGTTGGGGTAATCACGATAGTTGCCCAACTAAACGAAATAGTGAACACAACAACTGCTATAAG
>JACQRZ010000047.1 GCA_016206235.1 Candidatus Uhrbacteria bacterium | reverse complement strand
GTGTAAGATAACCCATGACCTACAACTTACAACTGAGAACTTACAACTTTTATATGACCGATAAAATTATCATAGGCGTTGCTGGAAGAATTGCTTCTGGAAAAGGAACAATCAGTAAATACTTGATCGACGAGCATAAAGCCGATCGTTTTCGATCGTCTGATCCTCTCCGCGAGACGATGGACGTATTTGATGTTGACCAGTCGCGTGACAACATGGACGCATTATCAACCTTTTTACGTTCAACCTATGGCGAGAATGTTATAGCAAAATCGGTTGCAAATCGCATTGAAGAGTCTCCGAACCCCATCAGTATCTTTGACGGCATACGTCGTCTGATCGACGTTGAAACGTTCCGCAAGCTTCCACACTTTTATCTGCTTTTCATGGATACCGATGTACGGTTGCGCTATGAGCGTTATATCAAACGAGACGAAAACCCTGGAGACGCAGAACTCACCTATGAAGAATTTTTAGAGAGGGACAACCGTGAGCCGCAGCAGCAAATAGAATTGTTACGAGATCACGCCGATTATGTATTGAATAATAACGGTAGTATATCGGAGCTCGATGCACGTATCAGGGAAGTGATAACCGAACTCATGGCAAAACAAAAAGCCTCGTAAGAGGACTTTTTTATATTATTTAGTATGAAAAGGATTATAGGCATTGCCGGTCGAATTTGTTCGGGTAAGGATGCGGTTGCCGAGTACTTGGCGCGCATCTATCATGCCGAACGAATTGCTGTGTCAGATACGTTATATGCGGCGCTGCGGCTTTTTGGCATACCCGAAGGCAGATATGCGGCTCAGATTTTAAGTACGTTTTTGCGCGAGCACTTCGGACAAGATGTGTTGGAAAAGGCACTGCTCCAAAAAATTCAGCGTTCAAAGAGAGAAACGATTATTATCTCCAGTATTCGAAGACCAGAAGATATTGTTACGCTTCGTGAGCGCTACCCATTTAAACTTGTCATGATTGAGGCAGACCTTATCGCACGGCACGAGTGGCATGTCCAACGGAATAAGGGACGAGGGGATCGCGTTATGAGTTTTACAGAATTCAAGGAGCGAGACTCATTTGAAACAGAGATAACAATCGACAAGCTTCACTCGCAAGCAACGCATGTCATCACAAATAACGGGACCCTCGATCACCTCTACGCGAAGGCGGAAGGAGCAATGGCTGCTCTAGAGCGATACTTTAGCAATCCGAATGCGGCCGGAAAGATCACGCTGGAAGACACAACGACTATCTCCTAGTATTTTTTTTGCAAGTGCTTTGAGAGGCTTTGCTTGAGACGGATCGATTTCAAGGAAAAGTATCGCATGTTTAATGTGATATTTTTTTATTTGGAAAAGCAGTTGCTTTATCTCTCTAAGCCCATTTTCTTTGGCAACAAGTGCTGATTTTGGTTCGTAGGCAAGCTCAGGGTATTGCTTTTTCGCCTCGAAGTACTGTTTGTATGAAAGATAGGGGAGGTTGGCAACGAAGATTGAGCTTGTAGCTTGCCCGCTTGAGGCGGGTCCGCCTCTGGCGGATAGCTTGTAGCTTGTAGAAATTTGTGTGAGAAGATCTGAATTAACAAAATGAATACGATTGGCAACTCCATTCCTTTGTGCGTTCTTTTTGGCAGTTGAAAGTGCCTTTGATGATATATCAGATGCTAAGATACTTGCTTTGTTAGGCAGATTTTTTGCTAGAGCTATGGCGATGCAGCCGGAGCCGGTACCGACATCAATGAGTTTATAGTTTATAGTTTGTAGTTTATAGTTTATTTCTTTGAGTACGGTATCGACGAGGAGTTCAGTTTCTGGACGAGGGATAAGCACATTCCGATTTACATTAAATGTAAGCCCATAAAATTCTTTCATGCCAGCAATATAGGCAACTGGCATGCGTTTTATTCTCTGTCTGACATACGTCTCGAATTTTTTCTTTTGAAGTGGTGTGAGGCTTTTTCCCTGATGCGCTAAAAGATATACTCGATCTTTTTTGAGCGCGTCTGCGAGTAGGACTTCACTATCTAAAAAAGCGGATCCTATTTCCGCTCCTCGAGTCTGAGCGACCTCGGAGTCGATGATCTTTTGCAATCGTTGCGTTGACCAGTTGAGAGCTTCTTTAATCGTCATGAATTTCTATTGTTTTATTTCGATATCCTGAAAGATCATGCTCCCTGTTGCTCCTCGCTGTCCTTTGTATTTGCTCATTCGCGATGCCCCGTAGCTTTCCGATGCAGGCTTGTCCAATTTGTAAAAGACGAGTTGGCAGATGCGTCGTCCCGCATGAAGTGTAATAGGAAGAGAATTTGCGTTAAAGAGTTCGAGCGTGAGCGTTCCTTCAAAACCAGGGTCGCCCCATCCAGCGTTGTGGATAAAAAGGCCTGTTCTGCCAATTGAGCTTCTGCCTTCGATTGCAAAAGTGAGATCTGTCGGGCATTTAATATATTCGAGTGTGTTGGCAAGCACAAATGACCGCGGGGGTATTGTAAGTGTGTCTGCTGTAATTTCACGATAGGTGATTGGTTCATCAAGTTTAATTGTTTGCATGGCATGCTCATCGAGCACCAAAAAATGGTCGCCAAGCCTGCAGTCTATTGACGACGGCTGGATAGCGTTATCAGCCAAAGGGTCGATAAAAATGTCGCCTAGTGCAATGCGTTCTCGCAATGTTGAATCGCTTAAGACCATAGTAGTTTGTCACTCTTCACTCAGCACTTTTTCTGCTTTTCGTATGTATTCAATCACAGGATCAAGCTCACCGTCAAGGATTTCTTTGATATTATACCAATTTTCTTTTACACGATGGTCAGTCATGCGGTCTTGCGGAAAATTATAGGTTCTGATTTTCTCCGAACGGTCTCCAGTTCCGACCATTTTTTTTCTCTTTTCTGCGAGCTCCGTGTCGCGCTTTTCCTGTTCAGCAGCCAACAAGCGAGAACGCAGCACAGTCATGGCGCGTTCTCTGTTTTGCTGCTGTGATCGTTCATCCTGGCAGGTTACGACAATACCGGTTGGAATATGCGTAATGCGGACGGCAGAATATGTAGTATTCACCGACTGTCCGCCAGCACCACTTGAGCAATACGTATCAACACGCAGGTCTTTTTGTTCAATTTTGATGTCAACATCTTCGGCCTCAGGCAACACTGCGACGGTGACAGTAGAGGTGTGCACACGGCCGCATTTTTCTGTTTCTGGAACACGCTGCACACGATGCACACCGCTTTCATATTTCATCGAGCGGTAGACATTACTGCCCAGTATTTGAAATATCACTTCTTTAAGTCCGCCAATGCCGATTCTATTGGCGCTTATCAGTTTTGTAGACCAGCCTTTTTTTTCGACAAAGAGAGAATACATGCGGAAGAGTTCGGCAGCAAAGAGTGCTGCTTCATCACCACCTGCACCAGCACGGATTTCAACAATAACATCTTTTTTGTCATAGGGATCCTGAGGATTAAGAAATTCATCAACATCCTCTTGGAGCTGCGCTTGCTTTTTTTGCAGCACCTCCTGCTCGTTTCGCGCCATTTCAAGTAATTCAAGGTCTTTTTCCGCTTCAAAAGTATGTTCGAGGCTTTTGAGTGCATTTTCAATGTGAACTAATTCATGAATCTTTTCAAGGCCAGCACTAAGCTCACTATATTCGCGAGAAAGCGACGTATAGCGATCCATATCTTTCATTGCCTCATGCGACGAAAGATGTATCTCGAGCTCTTGCGCTCGAGTGGTTAGTTTTTGGATGTCGTGATGCGTCATATTTTACTAAAAAGAAAAAAGCATACTACCTGCATGCTCTTTTCTCTTCTTGGATAGTTATTTTTCGCTCTTCTTCTTTGCTTGGCGGGTTTTCTTTACCTGTTTGCCAAGGCGAGCAGCGGCTGCCGTTTCTTTGAGAGCAGTTCGTTTTTTGAAGCGCTCTACACGCCCTGCCGTGTCAACAAGCTTCTGTTTTCCCGTATAGAACGGGTGGCATTTTGAGCATAACTCAACAGATGTCTCTTCAACAGTAGAGCCGACTTCAATTTTATTTCCACATGCGCACTTAATAACAGCGTCTGCGTAGTATGTTGGATGAATGTCTGTTTTCATAATACTAACTATCTGCAAAATCATTAATGTCAGGAGTATAGCAAATTTCCGTAAAAAAGCCAGTTAAATGGCTAGAGCTTCCTTAATTTAGCGAATATCTAGCTCTGCACGCTCAATACGTCTTTGAAAATCAACAAGTGTGAACTTTTCTATCCGATCTAATCGAGCCTCCATTTTGTCAAACCTCTGATTTACCTCGACTCTAAATTCCTTCATATAATTCTGAAAATTTGTTGCCTCATCAAATCCATTTTTTATCATCCTTGCTAATTCGTCGATTGTAACTTGTTGTTCTTGCATGGTTCTAAATTATATCTGAATACTCTACTGCATTTTGCATTACCTGTCAATAAAAAAACATGCTCGGCAATCCATGGCGGGTTACCGAGCAAAAGGACAGATTTCTATAGTGGCCAGTGGCCGAAACGAGTACAGAAACGATCTGCAATAATATTATGCGACAAACTGGTATTATACGCGCCCTCGTCGGTGACATACACACCAGCGTCAATCATATCTCGGTATTTATCAACGCTCACGATAAGACGTTTTTCAATACCTTCTTTGGGTTCGTAAGGATCACCAGGCAACGGTTCCGCAGGAACAACGAAGACTTCACATGTTTCAGACATCGTACGAGGTACAAAAACAAAGGGCGCATTCGTGAGTCGAATGGGCTTTGCACCAGATATCATTTTGCAGTTCGCCTCTTTTTCAAGCTCATAAAGAGCCGATTCTTCGAGAGTACGATCAGGCGAATGTCCGCACGAAGGAATTTCGAGGTTCCAGCCACTTCCTTGGGCGGTTGGAAGCTTTGAAAGTGTTGGCCGATAAGCTTTAATCAATACCGTGCAAACTTTCCCCTTTATTTCAAAGAATGGAGCGATGATAATAGCGACACCACCACCACATGCATCAGTCCGTGTGACAGCTTGGCCTTGAGAGCCATACTTGCCAGTAAGGCGGTTGAATGTCGGGTGAATAATCAGCGCATGATGCCCATGTCCAAAATGCATGCCGAAGAAATCAACGCCAGTTGCTTGACGGCAAAGTTCAATTTCATCGGGATCCAGTACGTGTCGAATTGGTGGATCGCGGAGCGGCTCACCGACGAGATGCGGAAAGAGCTTGCACATATCTGTATATGGAATACGGACAGGGTATGGCCCGTTCTTCACCGGATATTTTTCTTCCAGAGCCCTTCGCTCTTCATCAGAAACATTATAGATTGCTTTTGCTTTTGAAAGATCATTCGTGGTCATTTGATATCCCTCCTACCAAAAGATCAGTGAATCCTTATTTATCATTAAGCCGACAGGATGCAATTACAATCGACTCCTTTACTTTTGGCTTGGAAATCGTCTATGCTGACAGAAACCGATGTCTCTAACGTCATAACTGATCAGTAGTTTTAATTTAGATACATGTCAGATCAAAACAATAATAAGGAAACGCGCCAGGGGCGGAAAATCTCAATTGTCTACATGGTTGCTGGTATGTCGTCGCGCTATGGCGGTGGCATTAAACAGCTCGCGGAAGTAGGCCTCAACGGCGAGACGCTTATCGAAGTTTCACTCAAACACGCAATCAGCGCGGGTTTTAACGAGATTGTTTTTGTTGTTGGCGAGAAGACGGAAAGCCTTTTTCGAACAAGCTTTGGCGATGAGTACCGAGGAACGCCAGTGATCTATGCTAAGCAAAGCTTTAATCCCGAGGAGCGCGACCGTCCATGGGGCACGACAGACGCTCTGGTATCGGCAAAACATGTTTTACACAACCCTTTTGTCGTCTGTAATGGCGATGATCTCTATGGCGAAGAGTCCTTGCGAATCGCGCGGAAATATGTCGCGACGCTCGATGATTCAGTCGAATGCATCACTATCGGTTATGAATTAGGCAAGGTAATGCCAAAAGAAGGGAAGATCAATCGGGGTATTTTTGAGATCGACGAGCAGTGCAACGTGCTCTCGCTTACCGAAGTGCTTGATATTGATGTTAAAAAAATTGAGGAGAGGGGTCTGTGCAGTACAAGTATGTGTAGTATGACGCTTTTTGGATTGAATCCATCGATTATTTATCTATTGGAAAAACGTCTGGAGGCCTTTAAACAAGACCATGTCGACGACCGTCGCGTTGAATGTCTGCTGCCAGTCGAGTTGGGTCATCTTATTGTTGAAAAAAGCATTCGTATGCGCTGCATACGCACAAACTGCAAATGGACAGGTATTACCAATCTTGGTGACGAGCAGGAGGTGCAGAAAATACTGCAGGATCAACACTCCCTGATGTAGCTAACTCAGCTCTTGCATTTTTTATAAAGATTGATATACTTTGTGACACTAGACAGGCGATAACCAATGCGTATCGCCATTCATTCATAAATATCTCATTCGAGGCCTTTATCCTTGCGCATATTACTGACATGCGTTCATGGCTTCGAAGAGGACCAGCCATTAGCAGCTGGCGGTTAGGCCCGCCTTCGTTAAAGCTATGGCGGGTAAGAAAGGACACATGCTATGCAGTTACCATCTTTGGTAGACATGCTTAAAAGTGGCGTACATTTTGGCCACAAGAAATCAAAGCGCCACCCAAAAATGGCCCCGTACATTTTTACAACACGGGGTGAAATAAGTATTATTAACCTTGAGAAGACGGAAAAGTATCTCAAGGAGGCGTTGTTGTATCTCGAAAATATCGCCTCAAAGGGTGGCACTGTTCTCTTTGTAGGCACAAAAAAACAAGGCTCAGAACTTGTTAAAAAATATGCGATCGAGTGTGGTATGCCATACGTTAATCAACGATGGCTCGGCGGTACACTGACAAATTTCGTTATTATCGGGAAGATGATCAAAAAGTTTAAAAAGCTTAACGAGCGCGCAGAATCAGGAGAACTTGCCAAGTATACAAAGAAAGAGCAGCTCGATATCTCGCGAGAGATTGAAGAGCTCGACACGCTCATTGGAGGCATTCAAAATATGGCAAAAATCCCCGATGCCATTTTCATCCTTGACCTGAAAAAAGAAAAAACACCGCTTCGCGAGGCGCTTAAGAAAAAAATTCCTCTTGTTGCGCTCTGTGACACCAATACCAATCCAGAAGAAATTGACTATCCAATTCCTGCTAATGATGATGCTGTAAAATCGATTGATATGATCGTTTCGCTCATAAGTGCTGCAATAAAGAGTGGTAAAACCAAGCGCGCACAAGAAGCAGAATTCGCTGAAAAAGCGAAAATTTCGGAAGTGACGAGTGCCGAGTGACGAGTCACTTGCATTTTGTATTTTTACACTCCCAATTACACTTATCACTCAACACTTAACACTACACGTATGATTGATCCAAAACTTATTGCCCAACTCCGTGCCCAAACTGGCGCAGGAATCGTTGATTGTCAAAAAGCTTTGACTGAAGGCCAAGGCGACTACGAAAAGGCTGTTGATCTTCTTCGAAAAAAAGGCCAAAAAGTATCGGCAAGCAAGCTGGAGCGCGAAACGCGCGAAGGTATTGTGCATACCTACACTCATATGAATGGCAAGGTTGGTGCAATGGTTGAAGTGCTCTGCGAAACTGACTTTGTTGCGCGGAACGAAGATTTCAAGCAGTTTGCCCATGATATCGTTCTGCAGATAGTTGCAACCAACCCGTTATTTTTGCGGCCTGAAGATGTGCCAATTGAAGTCATTGATAAAGAAAAAGAAATTTATAAAGATCAAATGGCAGAAGAAAAAAAACCTGAAGAAATCAAGGAGAAGATCATTACCGGCAAGCTGCAAAAGTACTATCAAGAGGTCTGCCTCATGAAGCAACCCTTTATTAAAGATGATTCTTTGACCATTGAGG
>JACQRZ010000049.1 GCA_016206235.1 Candidatus Uhrbacteria bacterium | reverse complement strand
TTATGAATTATGAATTATGGATATCTAAAGTAAAACAAAAAAGCTGTTTATGTGCAAATAAGACTTGCCCGCTTAAGTTTTACGAAGTAAAAGTTAGGCGGGTTGCCAAGGTGGTTTTTTTGTGCAACAGTAGAGGTACTTGTTCTTTACAGGAGGTTTTGTGCAATGAAGTATGCCATCGCATTTGCTGGTAGTATATGTGTTGCATTGCTTATCGTACGCTCGCCGCGACTCAATTTTTTGTTAACACGACGGACTATTCAAATATATAAAAAAGCTGGGGCTTTGCTTGACCGATTTTGGCAAAAAGGAACTCGCCATGAGATGCTGTAAATACTGCGGTGACAAGGTTGCTATCGGCACATCATTGATAGTAGAAAAAAAAGAAATAGGGCCGTACTGCCGTAAGCCATTTTGTCAGGATGCTCTCAAACTTGAAGAACAAAAGCAACTGCTCATACTCATTCAAAAGGGCACATTGTGTGCGTTCGGCCAAAAATCCTCCGGCACCCATGGGATGCAAGGCATTATTGCCGAACGTGATGGACTCTGCAGCAAGCACCTTGCAGCGCAATGCGCCGGAAATGTTGGATGCACAACTCTTGTTGCCCGCGAATGCAGAAGCTGTCATTTGCCAGTTTGCAAAGATCATCCGACATGTACGAACCATCCAGTTGCGCGAAAAGCCTTTGGGCTTAGTATTTAGGAGAAGCGACCCGCTTCTCTGTTTTTTTATCTGGATTGACTTTAGCCGGGCTTTGTACTATATTTTTCTCAGTTTTTTGTTCCTTGAAAGGAGAATGAATGAAACACCGTATCGAAAGATTGGAAGAAACGCTGAAATATATCGAAGACTTTTCGTACCTCATTGCAATGATGCACCGCGCCGCGGCACGCATAGCGAAGAATCCTGACACGGCACAATTGCATGGAATCCTGTTGAATTATCGGGATTTTCGATCTGCGCTTCTCAACGCGGCCCATACGTCATATGAGTGGGACGCGTGGGGCTATAACCCGTCACATGGCGACATCGATGTGAATCACATGTATGGATTCACAAGACTTGCTGCGCAGTTCTACGCGTGGTCACGATATTCTCGGCGTGTTTTTCATGTCAGTGATTCTCTACGCATCTTGCTGCAGGCAACACAACTACCGCATGATTATGGTGTTAACGATATTCCGTGGCCGTTTGATGCTTTTGCCGTGACTTTTGAACATCCTATTCCTATTGACCACAACCCAACAAAAGGATTGATCTATGGTGATCTTGTATTTGTGAGTCAACGGGACTGTATGCGCCAAGACGACCGTGTCTTTACATGTGTTTCGACTACAACTGGGCCTTTCATTAACGAAAAGGCAAAAAATATTATTAACACAAATATGCAAAAGGGGCGGTATCTCGATGCATATGACACACTCCATGCTCTTTCCGGGATGCATGATCAGAGTAAAGCTGGTGTGCTCAATGTTGTTCAGGATAAGAAACGTAACTTGCCTGTCAGCAGTATTGTCGGATCGCCAGACGCGCGCGGCTCTGTAGTGAATGATGTTGTAAAGATAGTATGCTCGTTGTGCTTGTACCTCATGACATTACCTAATAACAGCAGAGCGATTGAGATACAAAAACTTATTCCTCCACCTCAAAGACGCCAACGAGTAACAATTGATGGTGCGATACGACACGAAACTGAGGTATGTATGGTAACTACTGATAATGTGGTGATCGATTCTACCGAGCTCGCTGCAATAGAGGACATGATACGAAGAGAAAGCGAATCGAGGGGTGCTGCTGCACTTCCACCGCATTTTAGAAGAGGTTACTTCAGTAGGCCGCTTGGTCAAGGAGCTAATCCCTTAGCGCCACGCACGGTCTGGCATCGGCCGACATTTGTGAATAAACACCTTCTTGCTCCCGGTACGCTGCCTGGCGGCAATCGTACGACGGTATAAATTCTCCTTATCGACGTCCTCTCCGAGGACGTTTTGTTTTCTTGATCTTGACTTTTTCATACCTTTGAGGTATGCTTTTATTCATTGTTCTTTTGTGGAGGACTTATTCATGGCACGTAAACCATCAAAGCAAAAATTAATTCGCCTTCTGTCTGAAGGTGACGATAGCAAATTTAATACGCTTGTGATATTCGAATCAGGACAAATATGTCTGATTTCATGTGAAAATTCTGAGCAAGTCGCTGCTATCAACTACCAAGATGGTATTGCAGTGAGATATACGACATTTACACCGTTCAGTAATGATGTCGGGCCTGATTTAGCTCATGACTCAGAACGTCCGCATATTAACAGGCTCTATCAAAGCCTACTGGAAGGATGGAATGAATATCGTAATACCAATGAAAAGGTTTACGTGATATAGCAAATGTGCCCCGGGTCATAGATCAGGGGCTTCGTTTTATATGCGATTGTCAGATTTTTCCTATACCCTGCCTCAAAACCTTATAGCACAAGCTCCCGCCAGCCCGCGCGACTCATCGCGATTACTTGTTATCAAAAAAAAGAAAAGCACATTTCAACATCTCCGCTTTCGGAATATTATTCAATTCTTCCACAAAGGAGATGTGCTCGTGATGAATGATTCAAAAGTCATTCCAGCACGGTTGTTTGGAGTCAAAGATACGGGCGGTAAAGTGGAAGTGTTACTCATACGAGAAATTTCAGAATTTCTCTGGTATGCCATTCTCAAAAACTTCAAAGAGCAGGAACAAGGAAAAACGATTGTTATTGAACATTCAGGGCTTGTTATAGAGCCGCTCAAAAAAGGAGAAGATCAGGTGTGGCTCGTGCGCCTCAACAAAAAAGGTGCTGCCCTACGCAAGGCATTGGCAATCTATGGCTCAACTCCTACACCGCCGTATATTAAGAAATCATCAAATCTCACAACATACCAAACGGTCTATGCAAAAAACGATGGCTCTGTTGCGGCGCCAACGGCAGGATTTCACTTTACCAAAACCCTTTTGCAAAAACTCCGAAAAAAAGGCGTGGCCATCTGCACTGTTACTCTTCATGTTGGCCCAGGAACGTTTCTGCCCATACGCGCAGAGAAACTTGAGTCTCACAAAATGCATTCCGAATATGCTTCGCTAAGCTCACGAACTGCTTCGACTATCAACAAAGCAAAACGAGAAGGACGACGAGTTGTTGCCGTTGGCACCACAACCGTACGCACGCTGGAAAGCTTTGCGAGCTCAGACGGGCGCCTTATGCCAGACAGCAAAGATATTGATCTTTTTATCTATCCTGGCTATGTGTTTAAAATAATCGATAGTCTGATTACAAATTTTCATCTGCCCGAATCAACACTGCTTCTTTTGGTGTGCGCTTTTGCTGAGTGGAAAGAAAAAGGCGGTATGAAAAAAATGCTTCGCGCATACAAGACAGCTGTTCGAAAAAAATATCGCTTCTACAGTTTCGGAGACTCGATGATTATTTTATAAATAAATTGTTATATGGTTAAATGGTTAGAACAATTTAGCAATATAACAATATAGCAATAACGTATACTATGTCATTCAAGTTAACGGATACGTCTCCAATTCGCAAGGGTACTTTACGGCTTCCACACGGTATTGTTCATACGCCATTTTTTATGCCGATTGCCACCCGAGGCGTTGTGAAGTCCCTTACAACAGCTGACGTACGAGATTTGAAAGCAGAGATTATTCTTTCGAATACTTATCATCTCCTTCAGCGTCCCGGGCTTGATATCTTAAAAAAAAATCGCGGGCTGCATGGTTTTATGAAGTGGGATAAATCGATTCTTACAGATAGCGGCGGCTTTCAGGTATTCTCGCTTGCCAAGATGCGAAAGATCACCGACGAAGGCGTCGCATTTCAGTCTGAAATCGACGGATCGCGAATCTTCCTCACCCCTGAGAACGTCATCGATGCTCAGTTTACGATCGGATCAGACATCATGATGGTGCTTGATGAGTGCACCCCGTACCCTTGCACGTATGAATACGCGAAAAAATCCCTGGACATTACACTTGCATGGGCTGCACGCTGCAAAAAGCATTTTGAAAAACGAATTCGACAATCCGCCAGAGGCGGACCCGCCTTTGGCGGGAAAAAACTATCACCAAAAAAGCGCCCGCTTCTGTTTGGCATCGTGCAAGGATCAGTCTTTAAAGACCTGCGTGAACACTCATGCAAAGAGTTGATGAAGATTGGTTTTGATGGATACGCGATTGGCGGTGTTGCCGTTGGCGAAGAAACAAATGAGATTGAAACGATTGTGCGTTGGTCAACATCGCTCTTGCCGAAAGACAAGCCGCGCTACCTCATGGGTGTTGGTAAGCCCGAAGATATTGTCCGGAGCGTGTTTGACGGCGTTGACATGTTTGATTGTGTTATTCCCACGCGCGAGGCGCGCCACGGACAGCTTTATGTTCGTACAAAATCCGCCTTCGCTTCGCTGCGGCGTGACGCATATATCACGAGCAAAAGCTTCTATTCAGTCTTACGTATTAAAAACGAGGTTTATAAAAATGATCTCAAGCCTATTGACCCAAAATGCTCCTGCAGCACATGCACGACCTATTCTCGATCATACATACGCCATCTTTTCCACATTGGCGACCCTCTTGGACAACGCCTCACAAGTATCCATAATATCAACTTTTACTTACGGATGATGAATGAACTGCGATCTCTGAAGTAAGTTTATTTCTTTTGTTGTTTTTTGGGCGAAGCTTTTTTTGGAGTTGATTTTTGAGTTTTTTTTGTAGCCTGTTTTTTCTTCGGCGCAACTTTTGCCGTAGGCTTTGGGAATTTTTTCTTGTTCTTCAGTTCCTGTTTATCGCCAGTCTTCAGTAGTTGCATATTCTTTTCAGGTGTTAGTTGTTGTAAAGAAAATCCTGGTTGTGAACTTGGGTCAGGGGGCTGTGTAACGTTTTGACTATTTAATAGAAAAAGTGGCGGTAACGGTGGAGGTGGCACAAACGAAGATGGTTGTTGAGCGGGCTGCGATGAAATTTCTTGTCGCGGTTGCTGCACTATAGTCGGTTGCAAAGTAGGTGTCTCTGGTTTTTCATTAACTACGATGGAAACGCTGATGGTCTTATGACCACAGGTGAGTGTATATAAACCGGATTGCGTTGGAGTGACAACCTGCGTGCCAGAGAGCTCTCGCATTCCCATCCACATGCCTTCCGCATAACATGCGGGCACGTTTTGCGCTCTCCATGTAAGTGTAATTGATGTGCCTTTTTGAATTACATTTTGACTTGCCGATAATGTTACGCGCGGTTCAGGTGTTAAATGGATAGTGATATCAGCTGTGTTAGCAGCACCGCTTCCATTATTACATCTGACTGTGTAAGTTGCCGTGGTAATTGGTTCGCGATTTGGGATATGCTTAATGGTAGGATTGACTGTTTTGCTTCCCTTTATGTCTAATGTCCCAAGCGATGATTTTCCTTTCAAAAGACTGCATGATGTTGCATTGGTTGCTTCCCATGAAAGCACAACTGGCGACTTACTTTCGGCAAACGTCTTATCTGCCCATACTAGAATATCGGGCTTTGGCACTACAGTAACTTTTTTTGTTTTTTTTACACGCGCTGTTTCAGGGCCGCACTCAAAAAGATAGGTCGCTGTAACTTGAGGATACAGTGTTACTGAACCGCTTGTTTCTTTTGCACCTTCCCATCCTCCGCTCGCAATACACGGGCCTTCATCACTTTTCCAGGTCAGTGTTAAGGGATCACCAATGCCTATACGCCACTTACTAGCAGAAAACTCTAGCTGTGCAGCAGCTGCCTCAGCAATGCCCGCAAAGAACATTCCAAGAAAAACAAAAATAATGAATCCAAGTACATGCATATAGCTGCATCCTACGCTTTTTATAACACAAACACAAGAGTTGACAGGCCACATTATTTCAGCTTACATACAGGCATGTTCTCCTTCAATAAGGAGAGGAAACTATGAGAAGTAAAGAGCGCGAGCTTGTTGCAATGAAAGCTGCGAAATACATTGAACATCGTATCGGAGAGATTACTACTGATATCGCCATGGTTTTGGGAACTGGATGGAGTATCACTCTCGATGAAATGAGAGTGGAAACGATCATGAATCTTGAGGATATTCCTGGTTTTGAACATCTTAAACAATTACCCCAAATTTCAGGGCATGAACGTCGTCTTATCTATGGAAAAATAGGAGGCGTTCCTCTACTTGCTCTTCAGGGACGCATTCATATGAACGAATCGCTCAATCAAGAGTTGATTGGTCATATGGTTCGCCTTCAAGTTGAAATGCTTTTGCAACTTGGCGTGAAAACACTTATTCTCACGTGTGCAGCTGGCAGTTTGCATCGTGCAATTCCTGTTGGCAGCATTGTCGTTATCAACGGTTTCGTTACACTTTGGGCTCCAGAGAATCTCGAGGGTGGAGAATTTTGTAATCCCGAAGATACGCTCAGTGAAAAACTTCAACATCTCGCATTCATGGTAGGACGCAATGGAGAAATTGATAAAACATTAACTACGAGAGGGGGATATGCGATGCTTCGCGGCCCGTCTTTTGAAGGAAGAAGATACGATAAAAAGCTTATTCGCGACGTTGGCGGTATCCATTGCGTCGGCATGAGCATTATTCCCGAAGCTCGTGTTGCTGCGCTCTATGAAGATGTGGACGTACTTGGGCTCGCATTCATCACGAACAATGACACAGAAGAACATTCTCATGATACCAATCTTAATCGTGCACTGGCAGCAGGACCGCGACTCAAAAAATTTATAACGCTTCTGCTCTACAATATCTTTAACCAAAAAATTGTAGAGACATCCTTTCCAAGTATTTAAGAGCGCCCTTTCGGACGCTCTTTCTTTATGCCTATGAATCTATAACCTATAACTACAAACTTACAGCTTGCTCGTATTGTTGTGTAAGCAACGGCTGGCGCTGCTCTCCGCACACAGTTTCGATTAATTTTGCGCAGACTTTGTAGGGATCCATATTTGCTGCCGGTCGCCGATCTTCCAAGTAGCCGCAGCCATTTTTTGCTGAAAAAATTGGTATACGAATCGAGGCTCCGCGATCGCTCACGCCATAGCGAAACTCGGTGATTGGACACGTCTCATGTTTTCCTGTAAGGCGCTCTTCGTTGCCCGCGCCATACACGGCAATGTGTTCTTGATGTTTTGTTTTTAGCCGCTCGCACGCTTCTTCTATTGCTTTGAGTCCTCCATGCGCGCGCATTGCTTTGGTGCTGAAATTCGTGTGCGCACCCGCCCCATTCCAATCTCCAAGCACCGGCTTTGGCGCAAGCGTTACCGAAATGCCAAGATCTTCGGCGATTCGAAGCAACAACCACCTGGCAAGCCACAACTCATCTGCAACTTCCAATGGGCCGGAAGCGCCAACCTGGAACTCCCACTGACCGGGCATTACTTCGGCATTGATACCCGATACTTTAAGCCCTGCAGACAAACAGCTTTCCAGATGCTTTTCAACTAATTCACGGCCATAAATAAACTCTGACCCTACGCCGCAATAGTATGGTCCTTGCGGTGCGGGAAATCCTTCAGCAGGAAATCCTAATGGCTTTTGCCCTTTGTATAAGGTATATTCCTGCTCAATACCAAACCAACATTCTTGATCAGAGTAACGAGTCGCCAAATCGCGCAAGTTCGCTCGCGAGTTACTCACATGCACAGAGCCGTCTGCATGAAAAACTTCACACAACACCAATAAATGTGGTGCGCCGCGGAGAGGATCGTGCACCATGCGAACCGGTTTTAAAATACAATCACTCGATCTTCCTTCCGCCTGCTGAGTACTCGAACCATCAAATGCCCACAGGTCTACATCTTGAATTGTGCGGACCTCATGTTCGATGATTTTCGTTTTTGAACGCAACGCGGCGGTTGGCGCTTGGCCGTCCAGCCAAATATACTCTGCCTTGATGTATGGCATAGATATTCACATATGAGTTAGGGTCTCTATACTCAGCCTAAAACATGACTCGATTCTTTGCAATATCAAAAAACGACCCTGGATTATGAAGGTCGTTTTACTTTTTTACGATCGTTCATTGAGAGTAATTTTTTGCGCAGACGGATGCATTTAGGCGTTACTTCCACAAGTTCGTCATCACCGATGTATTCAAGCGCTTCTTCAAGTCCCATAATCCGCGGTGTATCGAGTCCTTCGGCAACACCCTCACCTTTGGAACGCATATTTGAAAGCCTTTTTTCTTTGCAGACATTAACCTCTAAATCTTCGTCTTTGCTATTTTGCCCTACGATCTGGCCTTCGTAGACTTCAAGACCTGGCTCAATAAAGAGCGTTCCTCTGCCTTGGGCATTGATAAGTCCGTAGGTATTTGCCGTACCAGGCTCAAACGCGATCAATGATCCATGGGGGTTCGATTCAATGTCTCCAAACAGGGGCGCAAATCCTGCAAAGAGCGTATTCATGATTCCCAATCCTCTGGTAGTAGTCAAAAACTCATTGCGATAGCCGATGAGTCCGCGAGTTGGAATAGTGAAATGAAATGTTGCTTTGCCGCCATCGACATGCATATTTTTGAGCTCCCCCTTGCGGCGCCCCATGCGCTCGATAACCGTGCCGGTGTACTCCTCGGGCACGTCGATCCAGACATCTTCCATCGGCTCTTTTTTCATGCCGCCTTCCTCGATCATAATCACTTCTGGCCGCGACACCTGAAACTCATAACCTTCGCGGCGCATACGCTCAATCAAGATTGCCAGGTGCAACTCTCCTCGGCCGCTCACCACAAACTCATCAGCTCCATTCCCCACTTCCACGCGCAGAGCAACGTCAGTATCCAACTCTTTGAACAGCCTTTCATGGATATTGCGCGAGGTGCAGTAGGTGCCCTCGTTGCCAGCGAATGGCGAGTTATTTACGGAAAACGACATCTTCACTGTCGGCTGCTCAATCGCAAAAGGCGTGATAGCTATTGGATTATCTTTATCTGCCAATGTATCGCCAATATTTACCTCAGGAATTCCAGCAACGGCAATGAGATCGCCTGCTGATACGCTTTGCGCGGCAACGCGCCCCAAGCCTTGAAACGTCATGAGTGCCGTAATTTTTTGCACGGTCTGCTTTCCATCGCGGGTAATGTGCATGACCTGTGCGACATCACTGATCGCGCCATTTGCAATACGGCCGATAGCGATCTTGCCCTTGTAGGTATCTCCTGCAAGCGATGTTACAAGCATCTGAAATGGTGCGTTGGAGTCACCGACTGGTTCGGGAACATATTTTAAAATAGCATCAAAAATGGGTGAGATATCTGTCATCGATTCGAGATCACCGCTCAATCCGGCCTTACCGAGTCGTGCTGCTGCATACACAACGGGAAAATCTACCTGCTCGTCATTTGCACCAAGGTCGATAAAAAGTTCAAATGTTTTTTCCATTGCATAGAGGATGCGCGCGTTCGGCTTGTCGATCTTATTGATAACGACGATCACTTTGTGCTTGAGCTCAAGCGCCCTCTTCAAGACAAAGCGTGTCTGAGGCATTGGACCCTCCTGGGCATCAATCAGCAACAATACTCCATCTGCCATTTTGAGCACACGTTCAACCTCGCCGCCGAAATCCGCGTGTCCTGGAGTGTCGATAATATTAATTTTAGTACCCTGGTAAACGACTGATGCATTCTTCGAAAAAATGGTAATGCCGCGCTCGCGCTCCAACTCGTTGGAGTCCATAATAAGCTCATCGGCAACATGTTTGTGGAGTTCGGTTTTTGACTGGCGCAGCAAAGCATCCACGAGAGTCGTTTTTCCGTGGTCAACATGCGCGATAATTGCAACGTTTCGAATATTCATGATAAATGTTTGAAAATGAAAATAAGGCCAAAAAGCCTTATATCTAAGGGATCACTATGTAAGTATACCTTAAAAAGTCCTCTTCGTCAACCCAGATATCAACACAAATAAAAACAATGGCTCAAAACAGTGCGACTTAGCCAAAAATATAGGTATCATCTGATCCAGTATATTTTTTAACCAGCTCCCGAATCACCCCTTGCTTGTGTAACAACGCTAGCTCCGCGTCAAGCAATTTCCTTAACCTTTGCTCACCTCGCTTCATAATGAAGGTATTTTCATAAATACGAATTGGCTTTTCTGACGCAAGTATCACGGGCGCACGAGATATTTTGTTGAAGTGCTGCGCTGTAAATGGCTCGACAAAGGTAAAATCAGCACGATTTTCGGCGACAAATTTTAACAATTCTATCGTATCGGCTAACTGTGGGACATATACTTTACGGTTACGGGGGAAATCAGCGTTGGCAATTGAGTCGGAAATATCATTTTCCTTTACTGCCACTCGTATGCTCGGATCGTTTCGAATTTCATTCTCTTTTTTTCCGTAATCAGATCGGATCCATGTAAAAGCAGGACTTTTATACGGCAAGGAAGAAAAATATGCTTTTGGTTTGCGCTCCGGTGTCGGCCACACTGGACTGCCGAACAAATCAAAGCGCTCGCTATTGAGCCCATCGATAATCACGCCGTAACCGATTTCTTCTGTCCAACGAACGCGCCATCCATGCTTTTTTGCAATAACAATAATGATTTCATAAAAAATACCTGCGAAATTATCATAGTCACGGTCATACATGAGTGCTGGGACATAGTTCGTAAAACCAACCCGAAGAAGCTTTGTTTTTGCAATGCGATCTAAAACATCACGGTATGTATTATCTTCTTCGTCCTCAAGACCCCAAATGGGATTATATGTTTCATAGGGATTCTCAATTAGCAGAAAATCGAGGTGTTGTTTTATCGTCTTATCAAATTTTCCGGAAATATAGTCCTCATAAATTTGCCAGTTCTTATGATAGACATACACAATTCGTTCCGTGCCAAGATAGCTGGGCAGAAATTCCAAAAATGCGATCTCTGAGAGCAAATAATGAACGGCGATGGCGGTCGCCTTTTCGGGATTCGTAATTTTCCTTTGGGATCCCTTTAACACTGCGCGGGTGGTATTGTCCGCAGCATTAGAAAAAGCCTTGCTGCGGTTATATAGATCTTTAATGTTCCCGTAGTGCTTTAGGTAGCCAAGATTACTTTCTACTTCATTATGCCAATCAAAAACTTTGACATGGTCGGTGGTGTAGCCGAGCTCTGCCATTGTTTTTCGAACCCTGTTCTTGAGAGCATTCCCGCGCGGGATTGCTTTGTCGCGCCGCGCGCGGTTTGCCGAATAGCCGAGCGCGATGTAGGTTGAAATTGCTGGTATATCTGCGATCAAAACTCCAACATGCCCAAAGCGTTCAACGACGGTTTTGAGGAGATAGCGAACTTCATCATCTTTAAAATAGCTATTTCCCGGACTCATTCCAATAATATGGAAAACATTTGGGTCAAACTTCTTCGTTTTCATGATGCTGGCGATATAATTCTGAAATTGCGGCATATATCCTAGTATAGTGATACTCATCGACCTTCGTCAATAAAATAAACGTCATCAAATCATTCCTCTGCGCTACGTAAGCGCTCACAATATCTATATCTATTTTACACACACCACGTCCACATCCTACATAAAAACCGCGATCGCGGTTTTTATGTAGGATGTGGACATAGTCAGATTGACCCTTTGAGTAAGAAACGAAAATAATAAATCGCCTTTCCGTCACTCATTTCATCAACTAAAAACAGTTTAACAAAAGGTTTTATATTGTAGAGGTTTTTGAGAAACTCTATCAATTCGGAGCAAGGAAATGGATGAATCCATGCGCTTTTCTGACATGGATAGAACCCCATCTCTCGAAGCTTCTTTTGGAGAAGGTCGCGCTGATATTTATGAGATTCAGGGATATCGAATAGAACAAGGCGCCATTTTTTATCCCATCGTTTTGGTTTTTCAATCGCAAGGCACTGCCCCGCTAACTTTCGCACTTTCTTTATCCCTTTTTCACTCAGTTGATATATATGAATACCATCGCGTTCTCTTTCAAAGACGAGATCTCCTCTCTTCTTTAGTTCGTAAAAATTTCTCCAAATACGCTTATACTCTTCTTTCTTTGCAACGCGACTCGCGCGCTTCATCCGTGCATACGCATGGACAGCTCCAGGCGCAACTGCGGCACACGTAAGCAAGCCTCCGAGCGCGGCAAAGGCAAGTGTCGCATCGAGCATCGATCGAGCTTTATCGCCCTTGTTAATCATAGTCTGAAGCCTCTCGAGAAGCGTTGGCTCAATGACCGATGAAAACTGAATGGGGATATGTCTCGGCATGTCTTTTCTTTATATATTTTCTAACTCTATTATAC
>JACQRZ010000046.1 GCA_016206235.1 Candidatus Uhrbacteria bacterium | reverse complement strand
GTGAAACCACATAAGGGCATTGATAACATGACACCACTCGAGAAACTTCTTAACTACTTTTATCCAACGTAACTGTAAACAACGCGGGTAATTCTTACACCTTAATATATAAGGACCCCGCATGTCCGCATGAGGGGTCCTTCTTTCATATATCCAGAGATGAGGAGATGACGCTATGATGAGTGTTGGTAGAACGCCTGCAATCGTTCGATCTCCTTAAGTACTTCCGGCGTGTCATAGTCTCCGCCGTGCGCGCTTGTTCCCTGGTAGCTTGGCGCTCGCTGATCAATATGAACCGAACATATGATTTCATGATCATTTTCATTGTTGATATAGAGATGATATCGCGGAAATTCTGATCCATGCACGCGCCGAACAAAACTCTGGACGCCTTGCCTGTTGGTATAAGGAGCATAGCCAAGCCGTCGCATCACCATCAGAGAGTTATTCCCGCCTTTTTTTATGACAAAATGTTTCATAGTTCAAGAGAAACTCTAGCATAAATGCTACATCAAACTCATCTTTTTGAACAGCGTGAACGCGTGAAGGGGTTGACAACAAGAAAGAAGTATGCTATACATAGAGTAATACATGATAAACGCTAGTCGTAATCTAGCAGCTCGAATTTTTCGCAGTCTATTGAGAATATATGGCCGAAAGAATACGGGCCATATTTTTTTATGCATACGCAGAATAGCATGAGCGGCTTTCATTCGCTCACCATTGCGCCAACCCTTCTTGCGCGAATCAACGGACTCGGATATACCGTGCCAACCCCGATTCAATCTCTATCCATTCCACCTCTTATTGAAGGAAAGGATCTTTTGGGTATTGCGCAAACGGGAACAGGAAAAACGCTTGCCTTTGCGCTTCCTGTTATTCAACGCATCGCGCGCGTTAAATGTCGTGCCCTGGTGCTGGTACCAACGCGCGAGCTTGCACTCCAGGTTAATGAGACGTTTGAAACACTGGGTAAGGGTTTTGGTCTTAAGACTACGGTTCTTATTGGAGGCGCTAACATGAGTCGCCAAGTGAACGAGCTGAAAAGGAGCCCTCATGTGATCATCGGTACTCCCGGAAGAATCATCGATCATCTTACGAGAAAAAGCCTTATGCTTTCTGATACAAAAATTCTTGTTCTTGATGAGGCTGACCTTATGCTGGATATGGGATTTGCAGATCAGATCAAGCGAATCCTTGAGTCTGTTCCTCGCGAGAGGCAGACAATGCTTTTTTCCGCTACCATGCCGTCTGCGATTCATAAGATCGCCACAGCCCACATGAGTTCTCCAACCCACGTAGAAGCCGCGCGTTCGGGAACCTTAGCAGAACGAATTGAACAAGTGATCCTCTACGTGTCTGCGACGACAAAAACAGATGAGCTTATTGCTTTACTTCAAAAGCATTCAGGCACGGCAATCGTTTTTGTACGCACAAAGCATGCGGCAAAGAAGCTAGCCTATCAACTGAACAGGGCTGGTTTTCGCTCAGCAGAAATTCACTCGAATCGATCTCTTGCTCAGCGCCGCGCCGCGCTTGATGGGTTTAAGTCCGGAAAGAGCCAAGTCCTGGTCGCAACTGATATTGCCGCGCGAGGTATTGACGTTTCTGGAATTGGCATGGTTGTGAATTACGACGCGCCAGAAAATCCTGAAGATTATGTGCACAGGATTGGTCGTACCGGCCGAGCAGGCAAGGCAGGTAGAGCGATTACATTTGCAACACCGAATCAACGGCAACTTGTCAAACGAATTGAACGACTTACCGGAATATCGATTCCAGCATTGGGCGATCGACAACAAGTTGTCGACAAGAAGGCAGCGCACCCAAAACATCATCGCAACAAAAAACATACACACCCAAAACATGTGTCTAAAAAATATACCCGTTGAAAGTCGGTATAGTTTTAGAGAGACTCAATTGGAAGACCGAGAGATATTTCAAGGCTCTGCTCTTTGCGGAGTTGTTCGAGATTTTTTTTGGTCATTTTTCCTTGCTCGATTAATTTTGCTATCCAGCCTCCGCCCAAGAGATGCGGTGTCATCACATAATTCGCGCCAGCGCTGTAGAGTATGTTCATATATTTTGCTTCAGGCGCATTGGCAATAACAAATGCGCGTTTGGTATGACTTCTCATGTAGTGGAGGAGTGTTATCTGATGCTCGGGGTCTGGAATTGTTGAAATAACGAGTTTTGCATGGTGAATCCCAACATGAGATAAAAATTCAACGTCATGCACATCACCGTAAAATGCATGGACGTGCTCGTTCTGAAGTTTGGCTATCACCAACGGATCAAAGTCAATAACCGCAAATGAGATCTTCTTTTTTTTAAGCATTGCGCAAATTTTCCAACCTATTCTGTGATAGCCAATTACCCAGACATCATATCGCTTCTTACCTTCTTCTTTCTGGACAAACCGTTCTTTTTTACCGAGAGAGAGATAAGGCTCGAGAAATGTATAGATCGATTCGCTCTGCATCACGAGATATGAAGAAAAGAAAATAGTGCACAAAGCTACAAGGGTAAAAAGTGCAATTTCAACGTCGCCGACAATACCTTGTTTTTGCCCAAGGGCCATAACAATAAATCCAAATTCACTCACTTGCGCCGCGGTGATCCCGGCCATAAAGGCGTTGCGCCGCGTAAATTTCATTGCCCTAAAAATGAGATAGAGAATGAACGGGTTGCCTATAAGGATGAAAAGAGAAATAATAGCTGCTGGCAGGAGTACTGCAGAAAGGTTCGAGGGCGTAAGGTGTGCCCCCAAAATGACAAAAAAGAGTACGAGAAAAAAGTCTCGCAAGGGTTTGACCCGCGCGGCTATGGCTGGCTGGAAGATCGACGACGAGAGCGAAACGCCGGCGATAAGAGCGCCAAGTTCCGTAGAAAAACCTATCATCTGAGCGATGACCGTAATACTAAAGCACCAGAAGAGCGAAAAAACAAAAAGAAATTCCTGCGATTGTGCAATGTACTCAAGTACAACAGGAAGAACAGTGCGGCTGACGAGTGCCACAAAGCACACAAGCGCGAGCCCTGTAAGAATAAAATGCAGCGATGAAAAGAGGATCGAATCAGATCCTTGATTCGCGCCTAAAAAAAGCAAAACAACAACAGCGATAATATCCTGCACAAGCATCAGCCCGATGGTGTGTCGCCCATAGAGCGTATCCGTATGTTTTTTTTCGCTCAGCAGCTTCGTGATAATGATGGTGCTGGAAAACGTAATAGCAACGGCAATATAAAACGAATGCCAAAAAGGAAAGCCCATCACATACAACATTCCCGTTCCGAGGACCGCGGTAAACAAAAATTGCCCAACGCCTGATACCAGTGCAACAGCGCCGATTTTTTTTACGTGGGTAACGTTAAGGCTCAGGCCGATGACAAAAAGAAGCAAAACGATGCCGATCTGCGAGAATGTTTCAAAAATATCTTTGTGGTCAGAAAAAAGTCCGAGAGCGAGAGGTCCTGCGAAAAGTCCTGCGAAAAGATAGGCGATCATGAGCGGCTGGCGTATTTTTTTAGCAAGTATACAAAAACAAACAGCCAGTGCCAAAAGAATGCTGATACGAGAGATGATTTCAGATGGAATATCCATAACGTCTCACTTTTAGTATATCACAGATAGGTGACTATTGCCTTTTTTATCATTCTATTGTAGACTGCCAGTAAACAACTAACCAAATAATTTATTGGTCGCGGAACAGCGCCATCGACATATATGCTGTCGGCAACGCCTATCCGAAAATTATTGTGGTTTTTCTTCCGCCCGAGCGCGCTTGGCGTTTCGTGTATCGTTCTCTGCGGTAATGAAACACTGCTCGTAGATTATGATTACGGAAGTGGATGGAATTTTCCTACTCGGCATTTCGAGTTGCGGATCGATTCACCAACCACAGCAGTACAAGAAGGACTCAAAACAGAGTTTGGAATTTTGCCATCTTTTCTTTCATTTCTTGGGTATCATATTTGCCGAATCGGACATCGAAGGGATACCGTCTATTGTTTTGTAGGTTGGACAAAATCGAAAGATTTTCAACTCAACAATCGTCGTATTCGTCAAGCTCGATGGTTTCCCATAACATCGTTGCCAAATAATCTTTCGGAATATTCACGCGAAATTGTTGAGCGTTGGCTTGAGCAAATTAAACGGATGTAGATAGCTTATAGTTTGTTCCGCCAGCTGGCGGATGTAGTTTATAGACATTAGTCGCCTTGGAAGCGGTTTTTTTTATTTGCATAGCTTTTTGATTCTCTCGTAAGCTCTCAACCGGTATCTCGTCGTATACAGCATACTATGTTTACTGTTACATCTTTGGCGAGAACACGCTGAATAGGTCAATAATTGGTACCAGTGCAAATGGACAGCTCGAGGGTCGCTGCCTTTTTGTTTTCCATACAGGGTTTCTCCCTATGTTGATATACTGAGTTTGTAAGCATTTTTCTCTGTGTTATACTTGTACCGTTATCTTTTTTATTTTTGTATGCGTCATATAATGGACACGCAAGCATCACTGGATGCTGAAAGTTATCTCATTCCATTTAGCCAAAACGTGAAGCTTTCTTCGCAGTTTTTCAAACATTTTTCACCACTCGATCAAGAGTATGTGAAGGCGACTGCATCTGTGATGAAGGAAGATTTTCTCGAGTCAGCAAAAATTCTTTTACCCGAGTCGAGAAAAAAGTGCGTACTCATATGCTTGGGACCAAAAGAAGATTGGACGCTTCGTCGAGCACGCCTGCTGTTTCGGAAAAGTTTCAACAGCCTCCGCGAGTGTAATGCACGCAGCGTTGGTATGTGTCTCAGTGACTTTGTGGGACCAAATATCGACATTTCCACAGTTGCCAAAGAGGCTGCGCTGAATGTTGAAATGGCTGCCTATGAGTTTAAGGAGTACAAACAAAAAAGTGAAAAAGAAGCACCAACGATTGAGACAATGGTGTATACAGTTGCACCATCTACTCGTGCGCGACAATGCGAAAAACAGGTACGAATGGGTGGAACTATCGGTCGCCACGTAAACTATGCTCGCACTCTGAGTAATATTCCTGGCAGTGATATGACGCCGTCCAAGCTCGCGGCATCAGCAAAAGAGTGCGGAAAAAAGTATGGCTTTGACGTGCAAGTGTTGGATGAAAAGGAAATGAGAAAACTTGGGATGGGAGGAGTGCTCGGCGTGTCTCGGGGAAGTAGTGAGGAAGCAACGTTTATTATTATGGAATATACGGGTACGTCAGCAAAACGAGCGCCAATCGTTTTTGTAGGTAAGGGTATTACGTTTGATAGCGGAGGACTCAACCTCAAGCCTTCAAATAGCATGGATGAAATGCATATGGATATGAGCGGAGGTGCCGCTGTGATTTCAGCCCTTTCAGCCATTGCTGACTTGAAACTAAAGGCACATGTTATTGGTCTTGTTCCAGCAGTTGAGAATATGCCTTCAGGTCAGAGCTATCGTCCGGGTGATGTGTTAACTTCGATGTCGGGAAAAACGATTGAGATTGCAAATACCGACGCAGAAGGACGTGTGATTTTAGCCGACGCACTCACCTATGCAGAGCAGTATAAACCAACTCATATCATTGATGTGGCAACACTCACTGGCGCGTGCGTGATTGCCTTAGGGCATCATGCGCTGGCTGTCCTCTCACCAAACGATCTGTTTGCCAAAACGATCTGTGAAACTGGAGAGGTAAGTGGTGATTATGCATGGCAATTGCCTCTCTGGAACGAGTATGAAAGTGATATTCGGGGCACGGTTGGTGATGTGCTCAATGCCAGTAAATCTAGGGAGGCCGGTACGATTAATGGTGCCATGTTTTTGTATCAGTTTGCAAAATCTTTTAAACATTGGGCACACCTGGATATCGCTTCAACGATGACAACGGCTTCCGATCAGCATCTTTCCAAGGGCGCAAGCGGCACAGGTGTGCGACTTCTCGTGGAGCTTGCACATTGTTTGTCAAAAAAATAATTGACATTTTTTTCTGATGATTTATTCTTACAATCATTCAACTCGTTTTGAGAATCATTATTTACTATTAAACGTTCACGAACGTATGCCACAAATGTATGTGTGTACTCAATGCGGCGAAGAGTACAGCGCACCTGGTCTTTGCGACGTATGCCAAATAGACTTAGTACCTTCTGATGAAGAGGATCAGAAAGAGTATGGATTCCACGAAGAGGGTCTCGAGGAAGAGGAAGATAGTGAAGGAGAAGAAGAGTATATTGAAGATAGTATGGACGACGAAGAAGAGGAATTAGACGAAGAAGAGGAGGAAGATCTGGGACTTGATGACGATGAAGAAACGTTTGGAACTTTTGGAGGGGACGAAGAGGAAGACGAGTACTAGCACCCCTATGTATAAAAAGATCCCACTTGCCGCGGGATCTTTTCTTTTTTTCGGCGTTCTGATACACTCCTTACCACTATGCCCAGTAATACAACATCGACTGTTTGGCTTTGCCAAACGAGGTATGGGAAATACAATGTGTTAGGGCATTAAATAATAATTTTATTGAATAGCGCAATCATCCGAAGGATGGTCGATGATGATATATTGGGTATGACATACGATGTGTGTATTATTGGCGGGGGCGCGGCTGGATTAACTGCTGGCATTTTTGCCGCGCGTCGAGGGCTTACAACCATTATTCTTACCAAAGATTTTGGTGGACAGACAGCCTCGACTGCAGAAATTGAAAATTATCCAGGGTTTGGGCGGGTTGAAGGCCTTGATTTAATGAAGACCTTTTTGGATAATGCTCTCTCGTTTGGCTGCGCAATAGTCTATGAAGAGGCCCTGAGTATACAGGCAGTAGATGGTATGTATGCATGCGCAACTGCCGCCAGGACGATCGAGTGTCTTTCAGTCATTCTTGCCTTTGGGAAAACACCAAAAAGTTTAGGAGTGTCCAATGAGGATGTATTTTTTGGCAAAGGTTTGTACTATTCAGCACATGATCCTGAGCAGTTCCGCGATAAGACCGTAGTCATTGTTGGCGGAGGAAACTCAGCGGTACAAACCGCCGTGCGATTGAGTACGTTTGCAAAAAAAATGTATGTAGTGCATCGGCGAGATGTGTTTCGAGCAGAAAAGGTGCTCCTCTCGCGACTTGATAGTATCTTTCATATAGAACAAATACTCAATGCGCACGTAACGGAGCTGTATGGTTCAGACAAGCTTGAAGGTGTGCGCATTGAAATTTCTGACAAGGCCGAAACGAAAGAATGGGCGGTGGATGCGGTCATTGTACATATAGGCCTTGAAAGCAAAACAGCTCTTGTTGAGGGGCTTGTCGATCTTGCTATCGATAAACGTATTCACATAAACGCAGTATGTGAAACGAGTCGTGAGGGTATTTTTGCTGCAGGTGATGCCACAACGGTTCCATATCAACAAATCGTTATTTCTGCAGGAGAGGGTGCAAAAGCAGCGATCAGTGCCTATACGTATGTTCAGAAAAAGAAAGGCTTGCGTGCCTTGAAAGTTGATTGGGGCTTCGTCGGGTAATTGTGGTATACTATAGCTGTGTGACTATAAACTGACAATTATAAACTATAAACTGAACTATATGGCAGAGAATAAACACTTTGTAAAAGGAGCTGCAATTGGTGCCGTACTCGCATCCATTGCAACATTGCTTTTGGCGCCAAAAGCAGGAAAGAAAACACGTTCCGACGTTAAAAAGTTGGTGAATTCGCTTTCCAAAAAAATGAGCAAGGAGTTTGCTTCATTGAGCGATCTGTCAAGGGATCGGTATGAAGAGTTAGTCAATCGAACAATGAAGGAATACACAAAAGGTAAAAAAATTGCGCAGGATTTTATTGATGATGTATCAAAAAATTTGAAAGGCAACTGGAAGGAAGTACAGAAAGAACTAAAAAAGAAGTAGTCATAAATTCTTGATTTCCAATAACCAATTTCC
>JACQRZ010000045.1 GCA_016206235.1 Candidatus Uhrbacteria bacterium | reverse complement strand
TGCTCTACCGGCTGAGCTACGCTCAGCATATCACGGATAATGGATTATATCTTATTTATCCGGATTTGCAAAAAAGTAATCCCACCACAATTCGGGATTCTTTTTTTTACGCTCCTCCTCTAACGAGTTACCGTCCTCGCTGCGCGTCACCTCTCGTTTTTTTAAATCCTCATCTGAGACAGAGGCGGTTTCGGGCGGATGTACCAAAGCTACATTTTCACCTTTTTTTTGCATGCCAAGCTTTAACCTCGCTTCTCGCTCAGCAAAAAAATCAGTTGAAAGAAACTCCTGTAATTTCAATAGACGCTGCTGATTTTGCTCTAAACTCTCTGATTCTTTTTCCAGTTCGCGTATATCCGTATTCATGTCATACCTTACCAAAGAAATCCTTCCCAATTGATACACGACAAATGCCAGCAGACACAAACCTGCCGCAAAAAAAAGCTTCGATGAAAAAAATGATGTCAAGCGAGACATAGGCTCTCTATTCAATGTGGTTGGTCAGAATCTATTTCTTGAAGCGGGATTGAAAGCGCGGCCTGCTGATCTAACCTATGCCCTACACCAGCACTCTTGCGAACAAGCGCAGCTCTGCGAGAAATACTTGTGAGCACTTCCTGGGGGCGAGAAACCTCAACTATTTCAAAATGCGTATTTGCTGGAAAGAGTTTACAGTGAATGGTGCCGTACTGTAAGAGTGTCTGAATAATGCCCTTTGAATCATACGAAAGTTCATTAATATTCTCGAGCAATATTTCATGCACTTTTTTCTTAAAAAAACCGTACCGTCGCACACTAAATAATCGGCGCTCCGTTAATATATAAAACGTGCCGTACCACTGCACAAGAAAACGAGCTATACAAAGAGCATCAAGAAATAAGAGAACAAGGAAGGTAAGTACCCCAAAGGTGCCCCGATAAAAAAAGGGAAAAATAAAAAGAAACAACATGCATAAAAAAAGAACGCACGGCAATATCCTCAATGCTGTTTTAAATACGTTGCACCGATAGGTGCCTAGGATATTCTCGTGCGTATCGAGCGAGAGTGTTTCATGAAGTCCTAACATACCCGCCTAGTATACCGCGATACTCCAAAGAAGAGAAGTGGATATTCAGGCCAAATCCCAAGACCTCCCAAGACTACACGTTAGGCGCGGGAAGCTTGTTGATGATAACGATTTTCTTGCCTTCAAGTATTTGAAAAAGAAATCTGTCGGTAAGACTTTTCCGATAGAGAAATTCTTCTGTCGTCATTGTAGTGTAGTTGATCTCGCGCTCAAACTCCTTCTCAAAGGCATTAATCAGTTTGAGAAGTTTTGTCTTAGGCGCCTCTCCAACGATCAACAAGTCAACAGAAATATCTTCACGGTCAACAAAAAAACCGGTGAGTGCCGCAAAATCAATAGTGCCGATATTTTTGAGCTCCCTGATTAATTCATTTTGAAAAAGCAATGGGCTTTTGAGAAAAAGCAACTTAAGCTCATTAAAGAGAACAAAATTTTTATTCATCCTGAAAAATTTTCTTGCCTGAGTGGCAACGAGTGAATCCTTTCGTGATTCAGGCTTTGTCAATGTTACTTCCCTTGGTTCCGCAATGGCTTCGCCGCTCGGCTGAACTTGAACAACCTCTAAAATGTCGCATTCATACAAATTTTGGAGCTCTCTTCGAACAGAATTTATCTGTGTGTCTATTTTTCTTGTGAGCTCACGTATAAAAAAAGCTTCATCAGGATTCAGCAAAAAGAGCCGCAAAAGCTTTGTACGTGTTTTTGATCCAAATAGTTGTTCAAGCATATGCATCAACCTTGTTAATGACAGAACAGCCGTTTTTGCTCGTAAAAAAGCACTTGCTAAAATGTATGCCTGTAGTATAATCTCTTCATACAATAATGTAAAGCATCAAGGGTATGAACCAAAAATCGAGCGCATTTGTTTCTAAAATATCAGTTCCCGGAAAATTGAATGACGAACTGTCGTATGTTTTTTTCGAGACTCTCGAAGGAGAACACAAAAGTGAATCAACAACACTTTTTGGCGTTTTTCACTCACTTTCACCAAGTGAAGCCTATCATACCATAATAAAGGATGCGGTCAAATACTTCCTTGATTTTTATCATAAGGGGGGTTCGGCGTTTACCGGAGCTGTTGATGACGATTCACTCGATCCGAATGAATTCCTTTTTGAAAACGCGCTGCAGTATACCAACGAACATGTAGTGCAGGCACTTGAAAACCTAGAGAAAAGCAACGATCGATCAAGATTTGATTTTAAAAAAATTCACTTCATCCTCGGAGCGCTCAGCGACACAACACTGTATTTGAGCGTGACAGGAAAAAATGTTTTAGCGTTTTACATTTATCCGGTTTACAAACAGAAGCAGTTCTCGCATTACGCGCACATTACCATTTCTGAAGGACAGAGCGATGATGACCATCGTCTGTTTTCAAATGCTATTTCTGGTGATGTCTCAATGGCACGAGGTACAGTGGTACTCTGCAACCAAGCGTTCCTCGATTACATTACGCCGGAACAGATAAAGCAACGGCTTGCAAGCACCGCGCCTGAGGCGCTTGGTCAATCTCTCCAAAATCTCCTTACAAAAGTCAACGGTAAATCCGATTTCAGCGCGCTTTTTATCCATCCTCGGTATTCCCCATCGGCTTCTTACGCCCATGGAACACATGTGCAGACTGCTTCTCATACATCAATGCAACATTTGCATACGACGCAGCGAGGAACTGATACTATTCTCTTTCCCGCAATTGCGCTTTCAATAAAAAATGGCCTTCACTGGCTTGTGATGAAAGTGGTGATTCCTCTTTGCGTGTATCTTCTCGCCTATTTCAAAAAAATACAGTATAAGGAGCTGTTCACAAAATGTATGTTCCTCTTTCGAAGGAGGCTGAAAAGAGCTCCTGGCCTTGTGAGACGATTCGCGCAGTTGCGTTGGGTGTCTAGCGTCCCCGACGCTCTCAAAAAAATACGTGCGCAGGTGCGAACCTCAAATAAAAAAGAGTTGTTCATGGGCATGTGCTCAGCGCTCAAACGTCGTGGCATCATACTCTTTGCAAAAGCGCGTCGATCTTTTATGTCGTTGCCGATTCCATCACGTGCATTACTTGCCATCGGTGTGCTCTTTACTGTCCTTTTTGTTCAAAGCGTTGTCGCGTTACAGCAATCAAAAAATGAAAGGGAGCGCCTTGCCGAAAGCCAACTTCTTGTCCGAGCAATCGAGCAGCAATTTGACACTGCTGAAGCGAGTTTGATTTATGAAAACGAGGAAAAAGCGCGAGGAGATATTCTAGAAGCAGAAAACCTTCTTGCGCAACTGCCAAAAACGATTATCCGCTATAACGAAGAATATGCGCGCCTCATAACGCGTGCTGAGCAACTTAAACTGAAAATGAATAGGGTCATCGTTATTCAAAATCCAACCGTTATTGCTGATCTCTCTTCGCAACTCCCATCTCTTGATCGCGTCTCTGTTCAAATCGCTGGCGCCGAAACGCTTCTTGCCACTCCAGATGGCCTCTATTCACTCGACTCGTCAAATGGAAAAGCGCTTCAGATAGACACGCAGGCAAAATTGCCCTCAGTTGGGTGCCTCGCCACTGCATCATCTCTCGCCTATGTATGTGATGGTAGCGGCACGCGTCTCTTTTCACTACATTTGAAAAATAAAAACATACAAACAATGCCCGTTACCTTCCATGCGTCAGAAAAAGAAATTACGAGCGCGCATGTCTATAATCAGCGGCTCTATGTATTCGACAAGCAAAGTGGATCAATATATCGTCACTCGAAAAAAGGCGACGGGTTTGAGGTAGGAACCGACTGGATCAATGATAAAAAAACGAATCTTACAAACGCGATTGACTTCGCTATTGACGGCACTGTCTACATCCTCAATAATGATAATACGATTTTGCGCTATGCTGCTGGCAAATTGAATGGCATTCTCAATCCTGTTCTTGAGCCAGCGCAACGTCTTTTTATAAAAGTAGCAACCGATACAGAGTCACCCTATCTCTATGCTCTTGATCCTTCGCAGAAACGAATAGTCATTCTCGATAAACAATCGGGGAATCTCAAAAATCAAATACTGTCTGAAAGCTTTACGAATCTCAAAAGCTTTGCCGTCAACTGGCAAAAGCGTGAACTATTGGTACTCAATGACTCGCAACTTATTCGAATTCCACTCGATATAAAATAATACATTGTTACTCGATAAAAATACCCCGCACTGTATGCGGAGTATTTTTTTATGTTCAAGATCCGTCGACTTCGCTCAGGATTACACTGATATATTATTTCAGCGTAACCTTTGCGCCTGCTTCTTCAAGCTTCTTCTTCATGTTTTCTGCATCGGCCTTGGAAACACCTTCCTTTACTATCTTTGGTGCTGCGTCAACAAGGTCCTTTGCTTCCTTTAAGCCGAGCTGTGTGAGCTCACGCACTGCTTTAATCACATTGATTTTATTTGCGCCGCTATCGGTAAGTTCAACATCAAATGATGTCTTTTCCTCTACAGCCGCTGCCTCACCGCCTGCCGGTGCGCCTGCTACCGCCATCACTGGAGCTGCTGCGGATACGCCGAATTTCTCCTCCAATACTTTGACAAGCTCTGCCAAATCGAGAACAGAGAGCTGTTCGATTTTCGAGACGAGGTCAGCGAATTTTTCTGGAACGATCGTCTTATTTTCTTCTGACATACGTTATGAGTTTATACTTTATAGTTGTTAGTGACTAGTTGCTCGAACGGAGATTATGCTTTTGAATTTTTTACTGCGTTGAGTACGTAGACAAGACTGCGAAGATTTCCCTGCAAAACGCCGACCATACCGCGTAATGGATTTGCGATAGTACCAACGATCTTCGCTCGCAGCTCATCCTTTGACGGCAATTTGGCAAGAGTTTGCACGGCACCAGCGTTCAAAATGCGAGAGTCAGCAGGTGCCGAAGGCATAATGCCTCCAAGAATCTTCAGTGCTTCGTGAGTTTTGGCGAAGGTGGCAGCAACCTTTGCTGGAGCGATTTCATCTGCGTACCCGAAAATTGCCGCAACTTCCCCCTCAAATTTCCGGACATTGACATCGTAGCCATTATCCTGAAATACGCGAGTAAGAAGCGTCTTTTTTGCCATGACACACTCGCTTTTCTCCCCCTTACAGGCTTTTCGTAACTCTTCTGCTTCTTTTACCTTAAGGCCTTGAAGGTTTGCAAAAACAACTGCCGTGCTCTTTCCAAGTCTCTCACGCAATTGCTCGCCAATCGTGACTTTACTTGCTTTTGATCGGGCCATAGATAAGTTTTTAGCTTCTAGTTTTTAGCTTCTAGCTGATTACTAAAGAACTAAACCTAAATAAAAATAAAACTGTGTGTTGCCACACAGAAGTAAAACATCGACCGTCCTTATGAATATAAGGAGAATTTTACCCTCGATAGGATATTAAGCCTTCGGATTTCTTAGGCACCTATTGTCTGTGGGACAGCCGTACTATAGCACAATACACTATTGCGTCAAGAGATGGTTCGCGTGCCCCGCTGCGGCTTTGTAGGACGAAAGTATCCACTCACTGCAAGTCGTCGACTCGGAGTTCGATAGGCTGTTTTATTAGGTGTCCCTTTTTTGCGAGAATAGTTCTTCATTCTATTATTTTAAATATTTCCTTTTTTTTGCAAGATGTTCATCATACGTTTTACTGAAATACGTTGTTCCATCCGGCGCGCTCAGAAAATACCAGTATGGGTTTTTTTCAGGATATATCGCTGCCATAATTGACGAGAGTCCTGGATTTGCAATAGGACCTGGCGGCAATCCTTTGTTTGCATAGGTGTTATAAGGGGAATCGATAGCAATGTCAGCGAGGCTCGACTGAGGATTCTTCTTTCCTGTAAGGATGCTTATTGTCGCATCGGATTGCAGTGGCATACCGCGTTGCAAACGACGGTAAAAAATATCTGCAACCAAGCGCCTATCGGCGTTGTTAGAAACTTCTCGCTCAACAATACTTGCAAGTATGATTGTATCAAAAAGCGTTTTGCCGCTTACTGCTATGTCTTTTCGCATTTGCGCCGTTACTTTTGCATCGAAATTGTACAAGCTTTTATACACAATGTCTTTTGTCTGCTGCGATGTAAATATCTTATATGTATCAGGAAAAAGAAATCCTTCGAGTGATGCTGTCTCAGGAAATTCTGTAAGAAACGGAAAACTTGAAAGCAATCCTCGCTTACGTTTCGCATCTGTTGCTTCGAGCATCTCGTGTTGTGATGCAATGCCCTTCGACTCAACATATGCTGCAATATCGTTGCGGCTCCAACCTTCTGGTATCGTAATCGTTGCTTCAATGACTCCGCCCTTAGCAAGAGAACGAGCAATTGTCGGTGCACTAGCATGTGATGAAAAGGTATAATCGCCAGGAATAATCCTGCTCGAAATGCCTGAGACATATAAAAAGACTCTGAACGCAAAAGCGCTTCGTAGTATGCGCTCTTTTTCAAGGCGCGAGGTAATTGATCGTACAGACTCGCCCTGCTCAACGCGAAATGCCTTCTCTCCAGCAAAATCATTGAGAGGCATCAGTTGATATGCAAGAAATGCGCTTGTTATCAAAACAATGAGAACGACAACACTTATGAGGATACCTATTTTTTTAATCATATTTTTTACTCAGGTGGTATGCGCCAATCCCCCACCCAACGCCGACCACTGCCCCCACGATAACATCTAATGGATAGTGAACGCCACCAATAATGCGCGCGAGTCCGATGAAAGCTGCAAACAAAAATACGAGAAATGACAGGGGCGTTCTACGTGAAGCAAGAAAAAATACGGTTGCAGCTGCAAACGAAAGAGCGCTATGGTCAGAAGGAAATGATTTGGTTGGCATAAAAACATCGATAAGCTGATTCACGCTATGATCAAGGAATGGACGGTCGCGATACACAGCTAGTCCTAGACTTGCGTCTGTTGCATACGCGCCACAGAGAGCAATAAGTGCTGCCAGAATCATTTTCTTATTTCGCGTCTCTTTATCCAAAAGAAAAAGTGGGACAAAAAGAGTGATTGCAAATACTCCAAAAAACACAATAACCGCATCAAAAAATGCTGAGTGTCCAGCAAGTGAATTCAGTGCAGAAAAAAGAGCAGCATCAAAATCTATCATGGTTGGTGACCTAAAAGAGGTTCATAACATCTCGAACTGTAACCAGCAGCAGTAGCGCTATCAGTAAGACAAATCCTGAAAGGTGAATGGCGTTTTCTGCCAATGGTGCCATTGCCCTACCCCGAATTTTTTCGAGCACCGCAAAAAAGACTCTTCCACCATCAAGTGCGGGTATCGGCAAAAAGTTAATAATTGCCAAACTTAACGAAAGTTGTGCAATAAGATTAAAAATATAGACAAATCCGAGCTTCGTAACAGTTGCGGTATACACTGCAATACCTACCGGCCCGACAAATCCGTCAAACGCCAAGTGTCGAATGGCATTGCCAAGAGTAACGAGAATATTGAGCGCCATGACAAATGTCATGTTCACTGCCGCAAAAAACGCCTGAACAAATGGATATGAAACGATGGCAGTGTGGGCGAGTCCCACACCAATGCCGTAACTTCCCCCCTCTTGGATATACACCGGGGTAAGTATTGTTTGTAGTGATTCTGAGCCGCGCGAAAAAGAAACTTGTATTTGTTTGCCAGCATGCTCCTTCATGTACTGCTGGATATCTGAAATCTTCTTAAAAGACTGTCCATCAATGCTCAGCAACGCATCACCTGGCTTCATACCAGCCTTATCGGCTGGATAGCGGTTGAGTACCTGAGTAACATGTATTTTTTCGTCTCGGAGGTACGCTCCAGAAACATTTGAACCGTCAAGTGCTTGAGGCATGCCCACTAAAAAGCCAACAAAAAAAATGCCAACAGTTAAGGCAAGATTCATGAATACACCCGCAGCCAAAATACAGACTCTCTGCCAGATTTTTTTTGATGCAAAACTATCCGAATCATGCGACTCTCCTTGCTCGCCTTTAAGCTTGACAAATCCCCCCAACGGCACCCAGTTAAGAGAATACACGGTATTTCCTTTCTTTTTCCCCCAGGCTCGAGGAGGAAAGCCAATACCAAACTCCTCAACATGCACGCCAAAAAAACGGGCGACAATAAAGTGCCCAAACTCGTGGATGAGAACAAGGATACTCAGTATCGCAACGAAAAGAATAATGGTTATAAGAATCGTCATTTCAATAGTAGTTAAAATCCAACAACTAAAAGCCAGAAGCTAAAACCTAGAAGCTAGATAGTCATGATATCCTGTTCCTTTGCTTTTCCCATCTGTTCAACGTGATCAGTAAACTCGCGTGTCATTTCGTCCAAATCTTTTAGTAAAGCAAATCGGTCGTCTTCCGTCATTTCTTTTGCTTTTTCTGCTTTCAATATTTCTTCCTTTATTTTATCACGCACTGATCGAAGCCCTACGCGCGCCTGTTCCACACGAGCCCCAAGGCTTTTCACAAGGTTTTTTCTATTCTCTTCAGTGAGCGAAGGCATGACGACGCGAATAACGACACCATCATTTATGGGTGATACCCCAATGTTTGCCTGAACAATAGCCTTTTCTACCTCTTTAAGGAGCGACCTGTCCCATGGCGAAATAACCAGTGTTCGCGCGTCTGCAACACTGAGCGACGCGCAATGCTGCAACGGCGTTGAAACGCCATACGCGTCTACATGAATATGCTCTAGGAGGGCCGTGCTCGCGCGGCCAGTACGCAATGTTTTCAATTCCTGTGATAAATGTTCAAGATGTTTTTCAAATTCAGCTTTTCGTGAGTTAAGGTCAATCATAGATGAGTTTATAGTGGTTAGTGGTTAGTGGTTAGTGGTTAGTGGCTAAGTATACTGATTCTTGTTAAAAATTCCAATAGGGACTCGGCGCTTCATATGTTTCAAAGCCCATATATACATTTCTCGGGTTGTTTGGATCAATCCGAATTTCTGATGGCGCTCGTGGACTCGGCAGCGGTTTTACCTCCCAGTGGGCGCCGTTGTCGATGGTGTGGTAGAGCGTATTTTTTGTCCCGTAATAAATCTCGTTATCGTTCAAGGGATTAACAGCAGCCGTAAAAATATGCGTTTCAGCGGGTTGTGTCAATAGCGGTAAACGCTCCCATGTAGTGCCTGCATTCCGCGTGATGAAAAGCGACGATTCAGAAGCAAAAAAAAGGTTGTCTTGTCTGGAAAGGAAAAAGAGCGTGCGATAAACAAGCGGCACATAATACCCTCTTAGCGAATCAGCGATATAATTCCACTCAAGTCCATGGGTAAAACTCCGGTAGATATTTCCCTCTGTATCGGCAACATAGAGTATTTCGGGGTATGAAGGATCAACAAGTATACGCACAAGATGCATCCTGTCAAAGCGATGCAGCACGCTCCACGTTTCACCTCTGTCAGTGCTCTTCAAAAGATCGCCCGTTGATGTTGTAAGATACAGGATCGTTGGCGTAAGTTGATCCGCGGCAATACTTGTAATGGCAACGCCGTTGCGCGTTTCATTATAGATCACTTGCCATGTCGTGGCGCAATCTGATGTTTTAAAAATACGCGCAGGCGTTGCCACATACAGGAGGCATCGCACATTTGAATCAGGAACAACATCGACAATTACCTGGCGCGGAAGCAATTGTGTCCAGCTATCACCGCCATTATCTGTTGCAAAAAGCCCATGCTCTTGAGTGCCTGCAAAAAGAACTTGTGAGTTGCGAGGGTCAAACGTTATGCTTGTTATATTCACACCATTCCCAAGAACGGCATATCTATTTTTATCTAAACGCATGAGAGATTTCGACTCCCACGACTCACCTGAATTTTGACTTTTCACAATAGCGCCGTATCGCGATGAGTTGATGAGCGTGCAGCTCGCGCCCAAAAATATCAAAGAAGACGCAACGAGAATGGGGCCGAGTATTTTTAGTATTCTCGTATCCATACTATATGAGTGCTATGGCATCACGAATACGTTCACTATGAACGAATAGGCGGTGCCGGTATCCTTGTTGAATACGTGCATACAGCGCACAAGCTCGCGCGTATTCCTTATGAGATCCGCACTCGTGCAAGCAACGGTGGATATACTGCTCAATATCCTCAAGTGACTCAAGCGCGTGCTCACTTTGCAGAAGCCGGTCTGCTAGTGGCACATCAAAAAAAACATCTAGTTCATTCTGTTTATTCTCAAGCGCCTCTCCACCTTCGGTGCTGTACTGCAATGCTCTGCCGGGAAGTCCTGCAGCCAAAGAAACAATAGTGTCTGGATGATCTATTCCACGCGCCAGAAGTCCTTTTCGCATGTCATACGACGACACTTGGGTAAACCGCAGATGCTGACAACGAGAAGCTATCGTTGGCAAGACATGGAAAATCGAAGGTGCGATAAAGAGAAAAATGGTGTTTTGAGGAGGTTCCTCAAGTTTTTTTAGCAGCGCATTGCTTGCTTCTTCAGTGAGCAGCTCCGCGTTATCTATCAACATAAACCGATGCGCGCCATCGAACGTCGAGCGAGAGAGTCTCGCAAGAGCGGCTCGAACGATTTTAATTGAAATGCGAGTCTTTGTGTCATCCGTATCTTCTTGCTCGCCTTGTTGCGTAATGACCATTCTTTCGCAATTGGGAAATTGCGATATAAACCAATCGGCAACGGTGCGCTTCCCCACTGATTGAGGCCCAACAAAAAGATACGCATGCGATAGCGTTCCATACTCTTTTTGCTTTACGAGATATGATACAAGTGATGTATGGCCAATAATATCCATACGACGTAGTATATCACCTGAGCGTTATTTAACCAAGATCCGAAACGTATCTTCTGCGCACTGTTTCCATGAAAAACGCCTGCAATTTTCTTGCCCCTTTGCAATGAGACGTTGGCGAGCCGATGCATCGTGGATGCAGGTGTACACTACCTCGCTCATCGAAACGGGATCCAACGGATCAAAAAAGAGTGCGCTATCCCCTGCTATTTCAGGTAGTGAGCCTGAGCGCGAGGAGGCAACAGGGATATGGCAGCCTTGAGCTTCAATAAGGGGCAAACCAAATCCTTCGTACAAACTTGGCTGAACCAAAAGAATGGCATGCTGCAAGAGCTTGATCTTTGCCTCTTCAGAAAGCCAGTTGTGAATACGAATGTGCTCTCGTGCCGTGCTGTCTGAAATACAAGAATCAATTTCATGGGCATAATGCCCTGCAGGGCCAATGAGAACAAGGTCTGGCGCATCGCTACCCATCTTTGCGGTGAGAAGTTCATATCCCCTGATAAGTCCTGAAAGATTTTTTCTCCGCTCTCGCCTACCAATGCAAACAATATAGGGCTTGCCATTCAATGATTCCTTTGTGGGGACATAGCGCTCTGTATCGTAACCGAGATAGGTAACTGTTATCTTTTCTGGAGCAATGGAAAAGTTGCGTATGATCTCTTGCTTTGAAAATTCTGATACTGTCAAAATGTGATGGGCTTTTTGTGCTGCGCGACATGATGTCATAAGCAAATATTCCCGCGACACTTTTTTTCGTTCGTCAGGAAATGAAATAAATCCGACATCATGAATAGTAGTAATAGTCTTTTTTGGCAATACCAACGGCAATGCCCGTGAAGGCACGAAGAGAACATCGGGTGCGTTTACAGCAATTTCAAGTGATAGTCGCAACTCGGGCCAAAAATATTTCGAATGCCATGAAAGATATTTTGCGGCCGACGAAAAGAGTGGTTCAGCCCTTTTGTCAGTGTAGAGACGGAATGCATGCTCTCGCCCGTGTTTGTTCAGTATTTCACGGGTAACGTGCCACGCATACCACTCAATGCCAGTTTTTTGCTTTCTGCATGCCGGCGAAATATCGATACCAATAGTCATAGCTATTTAGTTGCAAGGATGCTTCGTTTGTAGGCATCGAGATTATCCAATACGATTCCTGTTCCTTTTGCAACACAGAGCAATGCTTCATCGGCAATATATGCTGGAATGCCGGTTGCGCGCGTAACAAGCTGATCAAAATTGCGAAGCAAACAACTTCCTCCCGATAAAATAATCCCGCGATCAATAATATCAGCGGCAAGCTCGGGAGGCGTATTCTGCAAAACGTTCTTCAGCGCCGAAATAATACCATCAAGCTCATTGGAAATCGCATCCGTTACGTCGTCTGAACTAACTGAAAGTGTCTTAGGAAGCCCGGAAATCACATCGCGCCCTCGTATATCCATTGTCAGCTTATCTTCGAGATACAGCGCTGACCCAATCGTGATTTTGATTTCTTCTGCAGTCCGGTCGCCAATAGCAAGGGCGTATTTTTTTCGAATGTGTTCTGAGATTGCAATGTCAAACTTATTTCCCCCAATACGAACCGATGTTGATGTTACTACGCCACCTAATGAAATAACTGCCATCTCTGCTGTTC
>JACQRZ010000044.1 GCA_016206235.1 Candidatus Uhrbacteria bacterium | reverse complement strand
GGCTTAACTATAGCATAAATATAATAAAATTGCAAGATTTGGTTGACGATTTTGCCTATTTATCGTACTATAGCTCAACTGTTCTTTTCCAAGGAGGCTAAAAAATGGCCACAACTGGAACGCCTGGCTCAGCGCCGCGCGCAAATTTGTTTACAATTCTTGCCGCCAACGCAGCAAGAATTATGATTGCCTTTGTAGCGCTTGGAGTACTTATTGGCTTATATGCTGGCGGAAGATGGTTTCTTTCGCGTAATCAAAGTGCGCAAACCGATAGCGGCATGCCGATGGACGAGACGCCTCCTCCATCTGCTAAGGCAAGCAAGGAAGCATCTGCGAGTGCTGAGGCGACCGATAGCGAGAGCATGAGCGTTGCTCTGGCAACCGTTAGTGCGACGGCAAGTGCTACAGCGAGTGTCGTAGTAGCATCTACACCAATGCCAGTTGTTACGCCGACGCCGCAAGTCGTCGTGGTATATGTAACGCCGGCTCCAGTTGCAACCCCGAGTTACACGCCGACGCCAGCGCCGAAAAAAATTGTTGCGGCTCCTCACAAACCGCATAAGAAGTATCGGCGCGCGCCAGCGCCGAAAGTAGAGGTCTGCTGCAGGCCAGATATTCTGGAAGCCTGCTGCAGTCATAAATAATTGTGAGCTTACGCCCGCCTAGTCCGCCTACGCTCTTCGAGCTATGGCGCGATTACGGTGGGCTTCTTTTTTTTATAAAAAAAGCTACAATTGACCTAGAAGCTAAAACCTAGAAGCTAAAAAAATGTCCACTGACAAACTCAGCGCAATGCGCAAAAGTGCCGGAAGTGCGCTTATGAAAAGCATCAAATCAAACTATCGCACGGGCGATGGGCGCGCAAATCTTACCAATGTGACGAAAGCCTTGAAGGAAAAAGGTATGAGTGGCGACCAAATCAAATCAACGATAAAAGTGCTTCAGAAAAAAGGCGTGGAAAGCGCGTATAAATCGTTCAAAATAAAAAAAGCGGTTGAAACACTTAAGAAGGCGGGTGTTCTTAAAACTGATCAATCTGCGGCAGGGGTTGCAACACATGTGATTCATTCTATGGAAAAGGCGGTTGATAGTCTGGAAAAAACTTCGACAAAACCTCCAGTCTCATTTGCAAGAAATTATGCAAAGGAACGGCGCGATGAAGAGCTCGATGAAAAGCGAAAACACGGCCTTATCGAGAAGGAGGAGTCAAGGGAAGAAAAGAAAGGCATACAACCACTTGAACTATCTCATACTTCGACGAGCGAGCATCACACTCAACTTCCAAAAAATTCTCCAACGCCATTCAATCGGCCATCACCATTGCAACATCCATACATGCCAAGCGCACAGCAGCCCCCACCGCATGTTTTGCCTCCAACAATCAATCCGCCAACGGCACCGCCGCACGCAGCATAGAAAAGAAGCTCCTCTCGGAGCTTCTTTGATATTTCTGTAAGCTGCCAGCTGAAAGCTAGACAATGGTAACCGACGCGATCGTATCTCCTGCTTCTTTGAAGCGCATTAGGCGCACACCTTGAGTCGCCCGCCCCAAGATTGGCACGCCCTTGAGATTAATACGGATAACTTGCCCTTGTGCCGAAATAATAAGAAGATCTCCTTCCTGTCCCTCGGGGAGCGCCAGCCGATCGATCACGCGCGCCATCACAATAGTACCTGTTTTTGGTGTAACATTTCCCGTCTTAATGCCTGATCCGCCGCGTCCCTGAGTTTTGTATTCTTTTAGCTTTGAACGCTTGCCAAAGCCGTTTTCGGTAACAATCATCAACTCTGTTTCTTTTGAGAGCGCGCCTACAACATCCATACCAACAACAACATCGCCACGCTTGAGACGCATACCGCGCACACCTGCTGCCGTGCGCCCCATGGGGCGAACATGCTCTTCCCTAAATCGTATTGACTGACCCCTCGCGCTCACCAAGAAAATATCATCCTTACCTGTTGTTGGCTTTACCCATTTGAGAGCATCATCGCCTTTAAGCTTAACTGCAATAAGTCCCGACCGACGGACATTGGCAAAATCTTGGATGTCTGTTTTCTTGATGACGCCTTGCGACGTTACCATCATCAAGTACTTGTAGCTTTTCAGATCAACAAGCGAGAGCACAACCGATACTTTTTCATTCGGAGCCAGCTGCAAGAAGTTGACAATCGCCTGTCCTTTTGAGGTGCGAGATGCAACAGGCACGTCATAGGCCTTCAGCTGGAATACACGGCCACGTGTAGTGAAGAAGAGAAGGTCGTTGTGCGTCATGCCCGAAAAGAGCTGGTCAACCGTATCTTCCTCTTTGGTGGTGAGACCAATGACTCCTTTACCACCGCGCGCCTGAAGCTTAAACGTATCTGGAGGCAAGCGCTTGATATAGCCGTCGCGAGTAATCATCACAATGGTTGGCTCATTTGGAATAAGGTCCTCTTGGCTAATAGCTGCGACACTTCCCTTTACGAGTTGTGTCTTGCGCTCATCACCGTGCGCATCTCGCTCATGCGACAACTCAGCCTTGATGATTCCAAGTATCTTTTTCGGTGATGCAAGGATAGATTCCAATTCTTTGATCAATACCTTCTTTTCTTTGAGCTCCTCTTCAATCTTGAGGCGCTCAAGATTTGCAAGTTGTTGCAAGCGCATTTCAAGAATAGCTGTTGCCTGGCGCTCGGACAACTTAAACTTTTTCATGAGACTTTCGCGAGCCACGTCTTTATCGCGCGAAGCTTTTATGACTTTGATCACGGCATCGATATTGTCGAGCGCTATCTTTAATCCTTCCAAAATATGCGCGCGATCCTTTGCCTTGTCGAGATCGAATTGTGTGCGGCGCGTGATGACGTCTTTGCGATGTTTCAAAAACTCTTCAAGGATCATCTTGAGATTCAGTACCCGAGGTTGGATCCCATCGACGAGCGCCAACATGTTGAAGTGAAAGGTGTCTTGCAATTGGGTGAACTTAAAAAGCTGGTTGAGAATTTTCTTCGGATACGAGTCTTTTTTAAGCTCGATGACAACGCGCACGCCGTCTTTATTAGATTCATCGCGCAGGTCTTTGATGCCTTCGATCTTTTTCTCACGCACGAGTTCAGCAATTTTTTCGAGCACCGCTGCTTTATTGACCTGATAGGGGACTTCGGTGATTACAATCGCATAGGTTCCGCTTTTTTGCTCAACAATATCGGTTTTTGCTCGAATCACAACACCACCTCGTCCGGTTGTATATGCTGTTTTGAGTGCCTGTACATCATAGATTATGCCGCCAGTCGGAAAATCTGGCCCCTTTACGTGTTCCAAGAGATCCTCAACAGTGCAGTCAGGCTTGTCGATCAATGTGTTGAGAGCATCGCAAAGCTCTCCCAAGTTATGCGGCGGAATATTGGTTGCCATACCAACGGCAATACCAACTGTTCCGTTCAGGAGAAGGTTTGGAATGCGCGCTGGCAGGACAACGGGTTCTTTTTGAGAGCCATCGTAGTTGGGAACAAAACCAACAGTTTCTTTTTCAATGTCGTAGAGCATCTCTTCTGCCACCTTGGTGAGTTTGCTCTCGGTATAACGCATGGCTGCCGCAGAGTCGCCGTCCATAGATCCGAAGTTTCCTTGGCCATTGACAAGGCGATACCGCATAGCAAAATCCTGCGCCATGCGAACCATAGCGTCATACACAGGAATATCGCCGTGGGGGTGGTATTTACCAAGTACCTCACCAACAACAGTTGCTGACTTACGGAATTTAGCGCCGGCTTTGAGACCAATATCCCACATGGCATAGAGAATTCTTCGGTGTACGGGCTTGAGTCCGTCTCGCACATCAGGAAGCGCACGCGAAACAATCACAGACATGGCGTAATCGAGATAGCACTCTTGCATCTCATCGATGATGTTGCGAGGAATCACTGTGCCAATCGGCGGAACTGCTGATCCTTCGGGCTTCTTCTTTTCTGGCATAATCTAGATTATAAGGTTAAAAGGTTAAAAGGGTGCCACCTTTAAACCTCATTTATTTTCTGGAAAGATAAACGTATTGTTCGTCTCGCTTAATTCATCGATTTGTTTTTTTGCATCTGCTGTAACGCGCGCGGTTGTAGTGTCAGATACCTTAGGAATTGTCAGCATCTCCATGACGACGTGTGATGCTCCTGGCTCCAGTTGTGGAACTGCATAAAAAGCGTTGTTGACAGTGGCATATGATCGCGGAGATGATGTCCAGCCACTATTTACGATCGCAAGATTTTTTATACACATAGTTTTTGCCTCGTTTTTTTCGATCCAGCGTTCCGTGCCGTTTTGACTTGTGCAGTAACCTGCTTTTTCTACTGCTACAGAAAGATCTGCTTTTTGTATAATCCCTTTTTCGGCAACCGTATACTGCCCTTTATGACACTGGCCATTCATAAAGGCATATTCTTCGCACTCGCTGCCATCGCTAAAAATACAGACGTGATACACTAGATGTCCTGGTCCTTTTCGCTCCTGCTCATATCCTCCTTGCTTTGTGCAGAATTTTTTTGTATCGCTTGCTTGCATTGGCACGGGGGTTTCTCTTGTATCAGCTGTGGGAAGTGTGGCTTGGGTACTCGTATCGAGTTCTTTTTTTAGATTGTCAGCAGCCTTTTCGAGCACTGCATTCGTTGTGCTTTGCTCAAGTTTTTTATAGGTCTCTTTAAAGTACGTATCAAAAGAGTTACGTATGTTCGTGAGTTGTTGGACCATATCACTTGTTGGCGTTACTACTTCAGATGACATTGAAGAGGTAAGAGCTAAGACGTTCTTTTTTAACATTGGCAACCATAGAATAACAATGAGGACGAATGATCCGCCCAACAGAATCCAAAAAAGTGCGCTTGTATCCTTGCGATGTTTCATACGAGATTGTGATTTTTCTATTGTGCCTCAAGCACGATAACTGTTGTCTCTTCTTGAGGAAGATCTTTTTTATGTACTTTATACTTGTCGAGCGTCTCTTGGCTCTTGAGTCCGTATTCCTTCAGAAATGCATCGAGTGGGCCCATGTCAGTTTTAAGACCTGCACTTGCGTAACACATCGGAATAACAACACGTGGCTCGAGAGCATTGATCGTTTCAACTGCTCGAACAGGACTTAAAACATTTCCTCCTCCAACAGGTATGATGCACAAGTCAACATGGCCAAGGAGATCGAGTTCTTTCTCTGTTAATTCTCGTCCGAGTAATCCAAGGTGGACAACCAGCATATCATCTATGCGGACAACGGAAACGTGCGTTGGTTCTTTTTTGTCTTTTTGATCGATTGCGATTGACTGTATTGAAACGCCACGTACTTCGTATTCCCCTGCATTGGCTATCACAAAGAGTTCATCAGACCTTTTTTTAAACTCTTCGTTTGTAGCAGCCGGGCTTTGGGTCGATTCTACCAAGATATTGGCGCTCATTTTTGGTATTTTTTTCCCGAGTGTCGAGTCGTAAGGGTCAATAAGGAGCGTGGCGTCTGTAAGATTTCCTTGCAAGCGGAAACATGCGTGACCGTACCAGGTTATAATCATACTATTTTTACTCTTCAATTAGTAGCTTAATTATAGCATTTTCTTGATTGCTTTCAAGTGCTGTGGAATCAAAAATTATGAACTTCCTCCTTTGACAGAGAAGAGCTTTTGATGGTAGATTCCAACACATGAATTTATACTCGATGATATGCGTATTACGATAATTGGCACGGGATACGTTGGCCTCACAACCGGGGTATGCTTTGCTGAGCTTGGACACATAGTCACCTGTCTTGATATCGACAAAGAAAAAATCAATAAACTCCAAAAAGGCGAGTGTCCACTATTTGAGCCGGGGCTCGACGAGCTCCTCAAAAAAAACAGCATGGCAGCGAGGCTTTCATTCAGTGATTCATATGAGGAGGCTGTACCGAACGCAGATGTTCTCTTTTTCTGTATCGATACGCCAAGCGGGGAGTATGGAAGATCAAATCTCACGAATTTACTGGCAGCAGCAAAGACAAGCGCGCGCTTTATACAGAACGGCGTTTGTCTTGTCAATAAATCGACTGCTCCGGTAGGAACCGTTCAGAAAATAGAAGAAACGGTACGAAACATCGCGCCTGACAAGGACTTTGATGTTGCGTCAAACCCAGAGTTTCTCGCTGAAGGAAAGGCGGTCAATAACTTCCTTGCACCGTACCGCATTGTTATTGGTACACACACCAAAAGAGCAGAAGGCGCGCTTAAAAACGTGTATGCGCCCCTCACAGAAAAAGGCGTGCCGCTTATTTCAACGAGCATTCCAAGCGCCGAGCTTATTAAATACGCGGCAAATGCATTTCTTGCTATGAAAGTTTCCTTTATCAATGAGATTGCCGACTTTTGCGAACTTGTTGGCGCCGATATTACTAACGTGAGTACAGGTATGGGTCTTGATCCACGCATCGGTGATAAGTTTCTTCATCCCGGGCTTGGTTTTGGCGGAAGCTGTTTTGGAAAAGACGTCCGAGCTCTTGTGCATAGGGGAGAAGAGGAGGGCTATGAGTTTAAAATGATCAAAGCACTTATTGAGGTAAATTCCGTGCGCTATCTGATTGCGCTTACCAAGCTCAAAAAACATCTTGGTTCTTTGCAAGGCAAAAAAATTACGGTCCTTGGCCTTGCCTATAAAGCTGGCACCGATGACGTGCGCGACGCGCAGAGTCTACGCATTGTCTTTGAACTTCTTGACTTGGGAGCAGAGGTACATGCCTATGACCCTTATGCAATGCAGCGCTTTCAAAACATCTTTCAAAGAGCTGACGAAGTTCACTATGCCTCATCTGCATCACAGGCGCTTGAAGGCGCTGATGCTGCACTTATTCTTACGGAGTGGGAAGAGTTTAAAAATCTCAACTTGCAAAACATAAAAGAGCGAATGGGGAAATCCGCTCTCATTGTTGATGGAAGAAATATGTTTGATCGTACGACCGTAGAAGATCTTGGTTTTACGTATGAAGGAGTGGGGAGATAGTATTTAGCCAATCAATGTATCTTCGAGCGACTCATACTCTTCGAGTTGTTTTAAAACCTGCTCTATTTCCTCTTGGCGTAGTGGTTGTTTCGCTTTATAGTGCTCGCGATATTTGTCAGGAAAAAAGTACAGCATAAGAATTTCATGAGCAAGATGCTCTAAATCTTCAACGGTCTTCTTTCTTCCAGCAAGTGTCTTGTTGATTCCTTCTTGTGTAAATACTTGTTCTCTCTCTGTTCTCGCCTTTGCTAAATCGTCTTCCTGTTCTAATATCGCTCTCTCTTGCGTTTCAAGCTCTTTTCGTAACTTATTTAAATTTCTTCTAAATCTTTCCTTCTCGCCAAAATTTCCCACGTGATTAAAGATTAAATATTCCAAGTTTCCTATCACGGCGGCGCAGTTGTTTTTTCTGTACTTTGATCTTTTGTATATTGTTTCGAACCACTCCTTCCTCTCGCGATCTTTCTCAGAAAGCGAGGAATCAGCCGTATCAATAGCGCTTAAACGAAAACGTTCCTCTCGAGGAATATACATTGCGTTATCAATGGAGTGAGTTAATTTTTCACGTAGTTCTCCTAGTGCTGCGTTTCGCAAAGGCTCTTTTGGATCAAGGAAGCGGCCAGTGTCATGAGCTTTCTTTAAAGGACCTGCATCGTGATCTAATTTTTTCACCGCCATATTTTCTTGTATCTATTATGATATTCACTATTTTCAACGATATCATTCGCTTGATATGCATTCAAGCTCAACAATGTTTTTGGTGGACCCACGGGG
>JACQRZ010000042.1 GCA_016206235.1 Candidatus Uhrbacteria bacterium | reverse complement strand
CTAGAAGTTTAGCCGAATCTGTAAACAACGCTAGGATTTCTTACAATTAAAACTATATATGACAATTGGAAGCTATTTGGCGTCTCGACTTGTCGAGTTGGGAGTTAATCATTATTTTGCGGTGCCAGGGGATTACAACCTCTCCCTCCTGGACGAGTTTCTTAAAAATTCCGAGACGCAGCTTATTAGCTGTTCCAATGAGTTGAATGCAGGCTATGCAGCAGATGGCTATGCGCGAATGCGCGGTATTGCCGCTACGGTTGTAACGTATAGTGTAGGATCGCTTAGCCAGATCAATGCTATCGCTGGCTGCTACGCGGAAAGTCTTCCCGTTATCGTTATCTCGGGTGGTCCCAACACAAATAGCACGGGTAAAAAACATCTCCTGCATCACAGTCTTGGAGAAATAAATTATAGATATGTGCGCGACATGTTTGCGCACGTAACGGCTGCAGCAGTTATTATAGACAATCCGCAGACTGCGCTGCGTACCATCGACGACGCCCTTTGCCAGGCAGTGACGCGAAGAAAACCCGTCTACATTGAAATTGCATGTAATCTCTCCACGTATGTATGCGACGCTCCGGCAAGACAGCTCTGTATACAGCCACTTGAGAAGAGAGGGAGGACGTTTTTTGCAGCAGTTACGAAGGCTTCAAAAATTTTGAATGCTGCGCAACGTCCCTTGCTTATCTCAGGGATTAAACTCCGATCGTATGAGGCTGTCGATCAGTGGAAAGCACTCACCGCTGCGAGTCGTGCACCGCTCGCCACGATGCCTAACGCAAAAGGTATTGTTAACGAACAGACCCGTTCATTTTTAGGAGTCTATTGGGGGCCTATGAGTTCTCCATGTGTTCGAGAGTATGCTGAATCATCCGATTGTATTTTTTTTGCCGGACCCGCTTTTACCGACTACACAACATGCGGCTATACCATTCCACTTAGTAGTCCAAATACGATCGTTGCCGATCCGCACTCGGTTACGATTGGCGGAAAAGTATTTCTCGGAGTTCCTCTTGTTCCTTTCCTCGAAGAGCTTTCAAAAAGAGTAGTGCCGAAGCAGTATTCCGCGCCAAAAAAACCCACGCTCAGAAAAAAGCCCGTTAATAGAAAAAAGAAGGTTACGATTTCTCGATTATATGAGCTCGCTCACGAGTATATGCTAAATGAAAAATCGGTCGTTGTTGCCGAGACAGGAGATTCGTGGTTTGAATGTCTTAAGCTCTCTCTTCCGGATGGCGCAAGGTTCGAAATTCAAATGCAATATGGTTCGATCGGATGGTCGGTTGGGGCTACGCTAGGAGCAGCGCTTGGAAGTGCCGCAGGCCAGCGGCCTATCACATTTGTTGGTGATGGTTCCTTTCAGATGTCTGCCCAAGAACTCTCAACGATTATTCGCTATCATTGCAATCCGATCATTTTCTTGGTTAATAATCAAGGGTATCAAATTGAAGAGCGTATTCATGTGGGTGTCTATAATACGATTGAGAACTGGAACTATGCCGATCTCGTGCCAACATTTAATGGTACAACTGGAAAAGGATGGTCAGCCAAGGTTACTACTGAGGGAGAGCTTGTGGCTGTACTGAAGAAGGCAGCTACATCAAAGGAACTTAGTTTTATTGAAGTAATGATTTCTCCGTCTGACAACGCACCGGAGTTGATTACGTTTGGAAAACTTGCAAGCGCATATAACCAGCAACCATATGAGAAAGCGCGTGCATTATAGATTTGTTTAGAATCAAAATCTTGTTCTGTACGTTATATATTTTTAGAGATATATAACAAATCTGACATGAAATTTAAGAATAGAGCAGATGCCGGACATGAGCTTGCCCTTACTCTGCAGCAGTATGCCAAGCAAATGGCAGTTGTCTATGCAATTCCACGCGGTGGTGTGGTTGTTGGTGGGGCAATAGCTCGCGCACTTCATATTCCGCTTAATATTGTTGTGACAAAAAAGATTGGCCATTCGACTAATCCTGAGTATGCTATTGTAATTGTATATACATATGAAAAAAGTGATCTGTACTCTGGAGAGAACCATTGCCTATACGCTAAAAAAGAACGCACGCTCGAAGTATGTGCGTATTTCGGTTCACTGCGATGGCGCTGTGCTGGTAACACAACCACGCCGTCTTTCGTTTGCTCATGTAGAGCATATTGTTGCGAAAAGACTTCAATGGATTATTACGAAGCTGGATTTTTTTAAAACACTTCCGCAGCCACACAAACGATCGTCGGGGGAGTATTACAATCTTCGAGCAAGTGCTTTAACGTTAGCGCAGGAACGGTTAGCATTTTTTAATGCATCATACGGATTTAAGGTTGGAAAGGTTTCGATCCGTAATCAGCGCACACGTTGGGGGAGTTGTTCGCGAAAGGGGAATATCTGTTTCAACTATCGTATTGTCCAACTTGCGCCGGAGCTTGTTGGCTACCTCATTGTGCACGAACTGTGTCACGTGGCAGAGATGAATCACTCGCAAAAGTTTTGGAAACTTGTCGAACGAGTCATACCACATTACAAAGCATTGCGAAAAAAACTGAAACAACAGAGTCTTTGAGTCGCTGCTCAAGTCCATGAACATAATTGACAAAATATATCAACAGCGTTATAGTTATAACAGTTTTTTTCATGGAGGGCTGTTCATGTTGCAGAACAAAATGATAGCAACGAGACCTGAGCAATCTGGGATATCAAATAAAGTGGTAGAGAGTCTTCTCATTCACTGCCAGGCAGGAGAGATTACCAACGAAGACATTGCCATCTTCACATTCCATAAACTCGGCATCGGCCTGACAATTGCGCAAGAACTTGTCAGCAGGGGTATCTACACTCTTGAGGATATATCGAAGTATACGAGAGGACATCTCATGGGTTGTGTCGATTGCATCGACAAGAATATTATAGTGGAGATCGTGAAGATTTTGCGTGAACACGGACTCTGCCTTGCACATGACGAGATGTATAGTCAGGACTTTGAGACGATTGGCAGACTGCGTCTTCCAAAGGGTATCGTCAAGATTCTGGAGCTCTACAGCGTTCGTATGATTGACGAATTGATCGATCTTGCCGCGAAACAGGAAGCAAAGTATCACCGTGTACTTCGTGTGCTCGGTAGTGATCGGATGAGAATTCTTATTGATCGCGTCAGCAAGCTTCTTGATGAGCTGCGTGAGACTGGTGTTACGTCCGATATTCACACGCTTGAGCTTCCGCAAAAGTTAGAGCGCGCGTTGCTACATAACGGCGTGCTCACGATCAAAAAACTTGCCAATCTCACAGATGAAGAGCTCGAGGCAATCCCCAAAATCGGGCCTTCGAGTGCGCGAACAATTCGGGTGCGCTTCATGAGCTACATGCAACAGCAATCGGCCTAACCAGCCGATTTATTTTTTTATCTTTCGATAGTATACTACAGTAATAACGAATATTTCATGACTCTTCGAATAAAAGTTGCCGTAGTTTTAGGAGCGATAGCAGTTGTTGGCGGAGGAGTTATTATCTATATGGGACGACCAGTGATGTCGCTCAAAGGACAACAACCTGTTCAAAAACAGGAACTACGCGATCAAGTCCAAAATGATGAAAAAGATGAAATGCAAAAGACGGTGAGCGACAAACAACCGAGCAATGAGCAAGTCAAAGAGTCAGTTACAAAAGAAGAAAAAAAGGCAGCCTCTGTGAAAGTAGAGAAAAAAGAGCAAGCAGCGGTAAAACTTGCAGAGCAAGTGCCTACGCCAACGAAACAAGAATCAGAGGTGTCGACCGCACAGCAGCCAACGCAACAACAGGAACAGCAACAGCAGCAACCCCAAACCCAAACATCTCAACCAACAGAAAGCACTGCCAGTACTGGTGAGCTTACATTTACTATGGCCCAAGTTGCTGGGCATAGCTCTTCAAGCGATTGTTGGGCAGCGATCAACGGGAGTGTATATGATCTCACAAGTTGGATTTCTCGCCATCCTGGTGGACCCGAGAGAATTATCCAACTGTGTGGTACTGATGGTTCACAAAAATTTAATACTAAGCACTCGGGATCACAAACAGCCCAAAGAGCTCTTTTCCTCCTTAAAATAGGAACACTTCAATAATGATATGACTACTTCACGCATACTTCGATATAGTTTGGCGGCATTATTCTTTTGGTTTGGATTTCAGCAAATAACAAGCCCCGATCATTGGACAGTATTTTTGCCTGAATGGACAGGATACTTTCCGATTCCTGGCGAGATGCTTGTTCGGCTTAACGGTTGGAGCGAAATGATTGGCGCAGTCTTTCTTATTACCGGCACCTTTGTAAAGCCGATTTCTGTTGTGTTAGCACTTCATCTTTTTTTGATTGCCGTTGAAGTCAAAGGCGCGATTGGAATGCGAGATGCTATACTAGGAATGACGTGTATTGCGCTCGCGTTTACGAACAAAGACTCATGGACAATCGATTCACTAAGTCAAAAATGAAACAGCGGTTGGAAAACTAAATCCATAGTATAGAAGTGAATACGAAAAAAATCATACAACACGTTGCATTTATCATGGACGGCAACCGTCGATGGGCGCGGCACAAAGGTGTGCCGACATTGATGGGCCATCAAAAAGGCTACGAAAATTTGAAAACTATAGCCGATGCCATATTTGATCGTGGAATTAACGTTGCAACATTTTTTGCCTTTTCTGCGGAGAATTGGAAACGGTCTAAGCGCGAGGTAACATACCTGTTGAACCTCCTCGGCGGCGCGCTTGGCAAAGATGTGTCAGTACTTCACAGCAAAGGAATTAAACTGAAATTTATTGGCGATATTGACGGCTTTGGGACGAACATGAGCACAAAGATGCGAAAAGTGATGGAAACGACCAAACGCAACAAGAAAGGAACGCTTGTGATTGCGGCAAACTATGGCGGGCGAGCAGACATTCTTAACGCCGTTCGATCACTTATCGCTGCAAACATCGAGCCTGAAAAAATCATCGAAGACGTGTTTTCACGCGCCCTCACGACAGCAGGATTGCCAGACCCTGATCTCCTTATTCGTACATCAGGCGAACAACGACTCTCGGGTTTTTTACCGTGGCAGACAGTCTATTCAGAATTGTATTTTACAGAAAAAATGTGGCCTGATTTTTCTGTAGACGATCTTGATATTGCGCTTGGCGACTATGCCAGTCGTGAACGGCGTTTTGGGGTATGATGAGTTTATGAATTTTTACCAGTATGAGCATATGGTATACTAAAATAATAAAGAAGAGCTTTTTTATGAAACGACTCATTTTTCTTTTTGTTCTTTGCCTGCTCGTGGGTAGCGCAGCACTTCCTGCGCATGCAGCAACAAAGGCGGCAAAGTCTCAACCAACATCTCGTATTATTGTATCAAAAGACAAGAAGTTTTCTCTTACACTGTATGGCAAAGATGTAAAGAAAAAGATCTCCATCAAACACATGGCAGGCGGAGAGAATGCGCTTGCCTCATATCAACTTTTGCCGCGTGGCACAAAACTTTCACAACCCGCTACGGTCACTTTTACCATTCCAACACAGTCATCCGATTTCCCGCTCCTTCTTCATAAGAGTGGATCGTCTCTCGAAGTTGTTGATAAAACGACAGCAACGCATGCAAATGGATATCTAACCCTTCGAGCATCTATTTCACATTTTAGCAACCTTCATCTTGTTAAAGGAATTTTTAGCGTGCAAATAGCAGATGCCTATGATCCAGTTCTCGTCGGCAAGACACGAGAACATCAGTACATTGTCACGCATCCCAAAGAAACAACGCAAACATATCGCCTTGCAGGTGAAAAAATAACCAATAAGATCGAGGTGTTTAATACTGGACTCAGTGGTGAACTGAGAAACCATCTTGGGCATAGCCCACATATATATCCTTTTGCGCCTGATTCAACATCCATCACCGAAGGATTTTTTCTTGAAAAAAAACCTTTCCGCTGCGTGGAAAATAAAAACGATAGTATCATTACAAAGATATATTTCTCGTACGCCATTTCAATCGACGGTTCAAAGCCCACCCACGAATCGGCCGTATTTGAAAAGTGGACCAAAGCGCCGTGTATCTCACCAACATTTGAGCATAAAAAGCCCGTTGTTCAATGTACTGGCAATGTTGTTCTTTCCGGAGACATCAATAGTCATCAATCTTCTGTTAAGAGTATTACGGCTACATTTTTTGGGAAGAAACATAAAACGATGCCGCAAGCGGCGGGTGTTATCAATGAAGAATTTGGGCAATATACTATTACAACGCAATTACCTCCCGACGACACCTACGAGTATAGATTATGGATAGAGCTTGAAGATGCTCCGAGTACTATTAAAGTTCATGAAGGTACATTTACTATCCCGCCATGCCCACAACCAATTGTTGATTCAAAAATTGAAAAAGGGGAAAAGACAACACTAAAGGCTCTTAAAATTCATGACCTTCATATTAAATTCATAGATACACGAACTGCCACAGGTGATCATTGCGAAGGCGAGCATTACCATTCTGCAACAGGTCCGAGCGTAACAACGATTGAGGGCAAGATACTGCCAGATAATGACGGCTGCGGATATGGTCTTGTTAAACAGGTGCCTATTGTTGAAATTGACGTTGCTCAGTAGTGCTCTGCGATTATCTTATGCGTTTTTTCCATGCATGCCATACGGCGAGTAACACTCTTTTTTCTCCTTCTCAATGTCGGAGCCATTCTTTTTTTGAATGTGTCTTCGATTGCAACGCAGAAAGCAATGAGTGCGAAGCTCGCGAACGTTTTTGCTGAAAATAATGAAGTACCGCTTGCTCAGCGAATCAAAAAGGAGCATTGCGAATATGACGGCGCCCTGCCTGATCCTGAGTGCACACCCGGTGCTGTTTTTCCTCGTGCAACACGTGAAGAAATATGCACGCCAGGATACTCGAAAAGCGTGCGCAACGTCTCGGTCAGTCTTAAGAAAGACGTATACAAAGCATACGGCGTTTCATATCCACAAAGCTTTGGAAGTTATGAGTGCGATCATCATATCCCTCTTGCGCTTGGTGGAAATAATTCGATTGCAAATCTTTTTCCGCAACCAGCAGATCCGTATCCAGGATTTCGGGAAAAAGATGTGGTTGAAATTTTTCTGCATGAAGAAGTCTGTGCCAGCCGTATCGATCTTATTGCTGCTCAGCGCGCAATAGCCAGAAATTGGGTTAAGATATACAACAATCTTTCGCGAGACACGGTCGATAGCATTCGGTCTCGGTATCGTAACTGGTCAAACTAATGCCTCTTCATCTCGTCCTTTTTATCATTTCGTTGTCATTTGTTTCTGGTATTGCTTTCGCAAGTATAGGCATTTCACTTCTTGTTACACTTATTCCTGCAGCTTGTGTTTTTACAGTGTTCTTTTACACCAATACGCCACTGAAAATAGCCGCTCTTTCATCCGTTATTTTTTTGGTTGGACACATCTATTATTCATGGGATGATTACGCATACTGGCATGCAGTATCACGTGTTCCAGAAGAAGTTGAAATACAAGGCATGCTTACCTCAGATCCACGTACTGATCCTGAGAGAGGATACATACTGCGTCTTACAACAGATCTTGGCATATTTCGAATAACTGCCGATACATCTCAAACCTATGCGTATGGCGATGTGCTTAACGTAAAAGGGGAAGTAGAAAAGCCAACCGAAAAAGACACCTATCTTATCAAGGAGCATATTGTCGGCGACATAGAAGACGCGCACGTTATTCGCATTGAGTCAGGAAGGGGACTGACCATTTTTTCTGCATTGAGCAAACTTCGCAACTCGATTCGAACATCGTTTCAACGCCTTCTTTCGATAGAAAGAGCAGCTTTTTTATCCGGTGCTGTGCTCGGTATCAATGATGATTTTTCTAAAGAATTTTTGCAGGAACTATCCCTGAGCGGAACGCGGCATCTTACGGCGGTATCAGGGCAGCATATCTCGATTATCTTTGCTATTGTCATTGCTGTTTGTTCGTCGTTTCTTTCACGCAGGTCAACATTTGTCGCAACGTGCCTGTTTGTGCTCTTATTTGCAGGGCTTGCCGGTTTTCAAGCTTCTGTTATCCGTGCCGCGCTTATGGGTATGATCGCCGGATATGCGGGAGTAATGGGAAGAATGTATGCGCCGCATAACGCCATTGCTTTGGCTGTTGTTTTTCTTCTCTTGTTTAATCCAAAAATACTTGTGTATGATATCGGCTTCCAACTTTCCTTTTTGGCAGTTCTAGGAATTATTTATGGAATGCCGCTTGTGCGCTCACTTTTTCGTATGCAGGAAGGAACGGGATTATTAGGCTGGAAAGATTCATTTCTTGTGACGCTCTGCGCACAGCTTGCAACAGCTCCGCTTCTCATGACGTTTTTTCAAAATTTTTCCTTTACATCGATTATAGCCAACGTGTTGATACTGGGAGTTATTCCTCTCATCATGGTTCTTGGCTTTTTTGTTGCTGTTCTTTCTTTTGTGTTTGTTCCGCTGGCTGCTTTTGTGAGTAATATTGTGGCGCCATTCATTGACTATGTCTCGCTTGTCATTCATGTCTTTGCGCGTGTTTCATGGCAGTTTAATCCACAGTTTGGAATATTTGGCGCGCTTGCATACTACTGTAGCGTCATCGCGATTGTGTATGCCTATCATCTTAAAACGAAATCCTTTTTACGCTATGAAGTTTGAACGTCAAAAAATAGCTATTGTGTGCGCTGTGGGCAGTATTGCCATACTCGGATCGCTTGCAGGGCACGCGCAGCGAGATCACGTTGATGGATTTTTAGGATATCTCTTTGGCAAAGGAGTGGCGTATGAAGCGGAAATACCAAAGAAGCAAAAGCCACTCATAAAAAAGAACGTACAAAAGAAATGTTCATTTTTGAGCACTGAGAAAAAAGAAAACCATGATGTTTTTTTCAAAGAGATTGCGTGGATGGGTGATCGCGAGAGTCCGAATAATGAATGGTTTGCATTTCAAAAAATTTCACCAGGCCCACTTGATATTTCCGGATACCAGGCAGTAAATGAAAATGAAAAGATTCGCGCGCTCGTTCCCGAAAAGACACTTCTCACTGATGAAAAACCTTTTTTTGTTTTTGGGCGAAAAGAAACAATTTCTGGCGTTACACCAGACGCGACCTATGCCGGAGCATTACGGAATACGAAGGAAGGACTTCGTCTTTTTGATACAAACTGTCTGGTGCTTGACGAGGTGTTGGCACTTCCTTCCTGGCCAGCAGGAGATCTCAAGGCAAAAACGACTATGAAACGCGACATGAAAACACGTGCGTGGTACCCACAAGCGCTCACGAAACCAAAGACCCAAAAGAAGTCTTCTCAAAATAAAAAGTGAGGCATCACGTTATTTAAATGCGAACTTTTTGCATTTAGTTGACATACGATAGGAAGAAGGGTAGGATAAGGAAGGTCATAGTGTGCTATGAAAAAAACGCAAAAAATATCAGAAGAAGCGTTGAAACGTTTTCTTCGCTCAAAAGGTCTCAAGGCAACATCAGATCGTGTAACGCTATTGGCTATTCTCAAAAAAAGCATAAAACCGCTTACCATCGAGGCATTGCATACCAAGTGCGTATCTACTATTAACAGGGCAACACTGTACCGCAACATGGCAGCTATGAGCCAGCGAGATATTGTGCGAAAGATTGAATTTCGTCATGGACATGCGCACTACGAATTTCGTCAACAAGAGGATCATCATCATGTGGTCTGCGTGAAATGTGATCGGATTGAAGATGTCCAGGATTGCAGTGTGTCAGAACTCATTCCTAAACTTTCGCAGAAAACCAATTTTTTTATTCAAGAGCATTCGCTCGAATTTTTTGGAGTATGTTCCTCATGTAAAAAAATATGAACCCAAAAATCTCTAATGGGGTGAAGAAAACAAGTATCCTCTTCGTTTGCCTCATGGTCGTTGTTGTTGGAATCTGGTTGTCGTTACGCAATAGCAAAACATCGCAACAAGCAGAGAAGCAAACAGAAACGCTGCGTATCGCGACCTCATTTTATCCACTACAATTTATAGTGTCTGAGATCGCACAAGGCAAAGCAGAAGTGTATAATCTCGTTCCACCAGGAGCTGAGCCCCATGATTATGAGTTAACGTCAGGTGATATGGTTCAGGTAGAGAAGAGCGATCTTGTCTTTATTCTTGGCTCGGGTTTTGAGCCTTGGGAGGACACCCTACGAGATACCATACAAAAGGATATGGCACGCGTTGTTGCTGTAGGAGAAGGACTGATAGATCGTGAAATGGTTGAAGATGACACGCCTGTTCGTGATCCGCATATTTGGTTGAGCCCGAAACTTGCAAAAAAAATGACGCAAACTATTATGAATATACTAGAACAACATGACCCTGCGCATAGGGCAGAATATAAAAAAAATGCGACAGATCTTGAAAGGCGTTTCGACGGCCTTCATAGTTCTTTTGTCGAACTGCTTTCGTCATGTACTAAAAAGGAGTTTGTTACATCTCATGAAGCATTTGGATACCTCGCGCGTGATTATGGCCTCACACAAATTGCAATTGCAGGTCTATCGCCCGATGAAGAGCCATCGCCACGAGAACTTGCAAACATTGCCGATTATGTAAAAAAGAATACGATCAACGTCATTTTTTTTGAAACCCTTGTGAGTCCAAAACTCGCGGAAACGATCGCCAAGGAGACAGGCGCTCAAACACGCGTGCTGAATCCGCTTGAGGGTTTGAGTAAAGAAGAAATTGAAGAAGGAAAAAATTATTTTACCGAGATGCGGCAAAATCTCAATAATATGCGTGAAGCATTGCAATGCACGTAGACCATACAAAAAATATTATTGAAGTGAATAGCGTTTCTTTTGCATATGCTTCCGTGAGCGTGCTTTCAGACATTACGTTTGCCATTCATGCCGGAGATTATCTTGGCATCATTGGCCCGAACGGAAGTGGCAAAACGTCGCTCCTTAAGGTGATGCTGGGGCTTGTTCGCGCGCAGAAAGGATCGGTCACTCTTTTTGGAAAGCCGATCGAAAAATATAAGGAGTGGCATCGCATCGGCTATGTACCTCAAAAGGCGACATCGTTTGATCCGTTATTCCCAGCAACAGTACGAGAAATTGTTGCGATGGGGCGCTATGGCAAACGTGGTTTGTTTCATTGGCTCACCGCGCGTGATAATGAAGTTATTGATCGTGCATTGCAAGAAGTTGAGATGACAGCATTTGCGGATCGATTGATCGGAGATCTTTCGGGCGGTCAGCAGCAGCGTGTCTTTATTGCACGCGCGCTGGCAGGCGAGCCAGACATTATTTTCCTTGACGAGCCGACGGTAGGTGTTGATATGCGCACACAAGAGGAGTTTTATGCATTACTGAGGCGTTTAAATCAGGAAAAAGGCATTACGCTGGTGCTGGTTTCTCACGATATTCATGTTATTTCACGGGAAGTAACGGAGCTTGCATGTATTAACGAGCGGCTCGTGTATTACGGTGAACCACGAGCGTTTATTGAAGGGGATTATCTTAACGCGCTCTACGGATGTGTGAATTGCGCTCATCCTCACAAAGATCAAAACCATGTTTGATTTACTGCAATATAGCTTTATTGTTCGTGGCCTTGAAGCCGGAGTCATTGTCGCATTAATCGCTCCACTGATAGGGATCTTTTTGGTTTTAAGGCGCTATGCGCTCATAGCCGACACGCTTGCGCATGTCTCCCTTGCTGGTGTTGCCATTGGTTTAATGCTCAACATTCATCCGCTCGTAACGGCGCTGGGTGCGTCGGCAGTATCAGCGGTTGTTATCGAGTATTTGCGCGTGACAAAAAAACTCTACGGTGAAACAGCGCTTTCGTTATTCTTGTCAGGAAGTCTTGCCGTTGCCGTTGTTCTCATTGGACTTGCGCATGGCTTTAACACAGACCTTTTTAGCTATCTTTTCGGAAGCATTGTAACGGTAAAGCAGCACGATATCTATCTTATGGTAGGTATTGCGTTGAGTGCGGGTGCAGTGCTGGCAATTTTTTTCAAAGAATTTTTCGCAATTTCTTTTGACGAAGAAGCGGCACATGTAAGCGGCATTCCCGTTCGTTTTCTCAATACCATATTGGTGCTTTTGGCAGCGGTTGTTATCGCCATTGCTATTCCTATTGTTGGAATACTTCTTATCTCTGCGCTTCTCATTATTCCTGTGATCACTGCGCTCCAGTTCAAAAAAAGTTTTCTTATCACCATACTTTTGGCAGAGCTTTTTTCTGTTGTATCGGTGATTGCAGGTATCATCGTTTCATTCTATCTCAACCTTTCATCAGGGGGAGTTATCGTTCTTCTCCTACTTGCCTTTTTTATTATAGCTCTGGCGCTACGGAAGAAAAAGGAGAACGTGCCTTACGCATCACTTTTTTAAAGACGCGTATGTACACATATGGGTAATGTGTGTTTTATGCCCGCTCGTTCAAAGCCTACGGCACGGCAGCGATATACGTCTCGAAGAGATATGGAAAGCTTGGGTCGTGAAGAGTTTTTTCATGAAGAAGCGCCAACACGCGATACCTGTACTCTTGAAAAGTATATTCACCCAACTGTCTCTCTTCTGAGAGAAGGGGAGGAGGGAAGAGGAGAACAGATCATTCGAACATTGCTTGATTCACCGTACCAAAGCGTTGTGGTTATTGATGAAAATGCAAAACCGCAACAAATCATAACTCTCCAAGATATTCTTGAAGCAGCTGTCCGTCTCACGCCGACAAGCACGATTCCTCTATTGATTCATGATCAGCGGGAGCATTTTAGCGCTATTGAAAAAGATCGGATTCTAGAAGTGCTCGAGCATTTTTATCGATCCTTTCATGAGCGCACACCAATCTATCGAATCACCGTAAGTTTTGAAGAATCGCGTACGCGCGTGAAAACAGTGAAAGCTATTCAGACAACGCTCAAAGTTATGTTACGCTCAGGAAAGGTATGTATTGCAAAAGCAGAGCGCCACGATGCGCAGCTAGCATTTCGTGAAGTGCTTGCCGAAGTGAAATCTAAGCTTTTTCGCCTTCATGAAAGAGAAAACAATATACTGCGTTCATAAAAATCGTGAATAATCGCAGACCCTTGAAGAGCTTGCTTTTTTTTGGTATCCTATGGTGAGGTATATGTGTTTTTCACCTGAAGCAAGTTTTATTGCGGGCACTGGCCTTTCTGGCTTGGGTATTGTATCTGCAAGATTATCCAACACAAAAGCGAAGATGATGGCATGTATGCCGTTGTTGTTTGGCATACAGCAATTATCAGAAGGATTTCAGTGGCTTTCTCTTCGCGCAGGAAATGTAAACGAGATCGCGGGGTATGTGTTTGTTTTCTTTGCGTTTCTTCTCTGGCCGGTGTATGTGCCTGTAACAGTGTACTTCATGGATGAAAAACGAAGAAACCTGACACGCTTTTTTATCATTGCAGGAAGTAGTGTTTCTCTTGTGTTGGCATATTGTCTTGCAGCAGGACCGCTTTTTGTTCAGCCCTTCAGCACGAGTATTTTGTATACCGCATCATGCCCAGCCTTTCCTTTTGTTATTGGACCACTTGGCGTCATGTTGTATGTTACAGCAACAGTGATTTCATTACTGACGTCAAGTATACGATGGTTTCAGTTAGCGGGTCTTGTTGTCGCAGTATCATTCCTCGTCGCATGGTTTATCTATAATACGACGTTTGCCTCAGTGTGGTGTTTCTTTGCCGCGATCTTGAGCGGCGGCATCTTTTATTATATTTGGAAGCATCAGAGAGCCGCTGTAAAAGCGTTATGAAGAAATATCTTTTTGAAGTATGCGGCACGGTGCAGAAAAATAAAGGACGTGGTCGCGCGTTAGGCTTTCCGACAGCTAACATTCCCTGTTCAAAAAAAGAAGAGGACGGGATTTACATTGCTCATGCGAAGTATGGAGAGGAAATGGTATTGCCAGCGCTCTTGTTTATCGGAAAGGCACTTACCTTTGGAGACGACAACCGTCTCTGTGAAATCTATATTCTTGATTTTGATCAGAACATTGAAGGCGAAGTTTTGACAGTGCAGG
>JACQRZ010000003.1 GCA_016206235.1 Candidatus Uhrbacteria bacterium | reverse complement strand
GGTATACATTTATTCACCTTTTCTCATATTCACCTTTTTCATAACTGTCCTTAACTCTTTTGCATAGTATCCCTGTAATTATATGTGTTATCGTTACAAGAAAATCTGCTGTCGAATCATCTAATTCAATCTTCGCGCGCCGGGCAATGATAACAAGATCGTGGATATAGGGCGCATGCTCATGACTATTTCGCACATACAGCGCCTTCAACAATTTTTCTAAAGAAAGATGGCAGAAAAATAACGCATGAGCATAATGCTTTAAAGAAAATAATCCTTGCGCAACCTCAAAATCCTTTTTACTGCTATTTTTCCAATACCGTATGGTATCTTGATATTCCATGACATAAGTATATACGACTCTTCTAAAAAGAAAAGTTTACTGAAAACAGGGCTTTTGCGTGCCATATTTTGCAATAAGTTATGCGAGATCTCGATCATTAATATCCTTTATTCGCTTACTGTAAATCCTGTAAGATTTTGAAGCCCTACTTTCTCAAAATTTTCAGGCAACTTTTTTGACGCCTGCAAAATTTCTATAGCTATTACTTTGTGATTTTTATCGTAATCAAAAATAATACCGTCTTCAAGCTCTTCGCTTTCGACATACGGTTCACTGTTAAAGCGTATGGACAATGCGTCGACTTTTTTGTCGTAATGCACGTTCATAAATATTTCGTTCTTTTATCTGAAAAAGTGCGTGGTCACTATACCGTATGTTTTTCACAATTGCAAATGTTTGTTAGTCAAAAAACTATGCAGCCTGTAATTTTTGCTCAAGCAATGCAACTTTCTTCTCTAATTCGAGAGTGTAGAGAAATGTCATCCCGCATCCGTCCCCGCGAAGGCGGGGATCGTAGTCGGGGACAGGCCTTTATGATGCGGGATCCAGCAGACCGCGCTTCGCTTGCAATGACGTAGTGAATTACTGCGCTGGGCAGACTGAGGTGTCACTACCCCAATTTAGCTGGTAGGTGTTGCCAACATTCTTTATTCTTGCGCAAAATGACTGTGTGGCGCCCCAGTTGTCTGTGAGTACCACTTTGATTGCTTTGCCATCCATAATTTGCCGTCCGGGAGAGGTTACGCTTGTGGCATAAGTTTTATGTACCCATGGATGGATAACGCCCTTCTTTCCCGTGCCTCCTAACGGAATATCCTCGCTGTGATTGCCTCGTCCCTCTCCTTCTTGGCTTGGCGTAATGATGTCGTCAAACGAAGAACCAGGTTTATCCACATCCCAATTGACTTTCACGGATATCAATGGCCATTGATCAGGATTTGCAATACTTGCAAAACGAATTGCTACACGCTGCGAGCCAGTAAATTTTGCGAAAAACCGATTTGAGAATTCAAACTTACATGAAGCCATTTGCGAGTGATCACACGACTTATCCTTGTCATATCCCGGCTCTCCTGGCTCTAAATCTCTTACTCCGTAAATCTCAGGCTTTTTAGTAGGATCATTTTGTACTGCTGCTTTGGCCTCGCCCCACCAGGTATCAAAAGTTTTGCCGTCTATTAATTCTGGATTGAACGCGTAGCTACCTTGAAAAGCCGTAGCTTGTTCATCTGTTGTCCCTTTCCAAGTATAAGATCTATTTGGAGCGTGCTCAATACGATTTCTATCAGATTCATTGTAGATTCTTGTAGTATCCTTGACCGACTTTGTAACAACATTCGGACTTGGGTCCCAATGCCACCAATTCTTAATCTTACCAAAAGCCGCAAAAAGAGAAGTAATACTGTTTGGCTTAGTATTTGTTAATGTATGATCTTCTGCATTATCTCCATTTATAATTCCTTTTGACCATACAACATTTTCTGACAACGATGAAACGCTTCCCGCAAGCTTATCTAAAATTGGGATTTGATCCCTTGAGGTTGAAGCATCATTTTCTTTCGTTGTTCTTGTAAAGCTATAGAACATTGGCTTGTTTGTAGTGCCTCCATTCCATGGAATTCCGCCATTTTGCAATTTTAATAATGTGCCACCATTTGATGGAATTGCCAATGGAGGAGTGCCTCGACTGTCTTGTAGCAAGCTTATCTTTGCAGTATTTGTATCAACTTCAACTATATCAGAACAATATTCTGCATTCATGCTTTGCCATACTGGCGACCACGTACGCTTAATCTTTTGTTCATTTATTCCTGGGTGATCATATTCAGGCGTTTTGAAATTTATTGTAACCCCAACAAATCCTACTGCAAGTCCTCCACTTGATGGATTGCACAATCTCGTTAACCAACCGTTAATCTTATTTCCGTAGATCCATGGTTTAATCCAAATCATATGACGACCATTACAGTTCTCACTATATTCAGTCTTTTCCATACTATGGCCGTTACCTTGAACTGTTATGCCAAAATTATCTTCTGTGCTATTTGCATATCCCTCCATCCAATATCCGTTATCGCTTTTATTTACATAAAAAAAGCCATAATTAATATTACTTATTGACCTTGTATCAATTGCCTGCTCAAGATCATTGGAAGAAAGAGTATTGCTGCCAGGTTTTAATATCATCAACCCTACTCCTTGCATAGGACCTCCTTCATGATTTAAATATCTATTTCTGCAATTAAAAAGTGTTTCTCCTGAACAACTTGGTGCACTGCAACTTCCTATACAAGCCCAACTACTCTTACAGTCACTTCTCGTTACGCCATCTTTAAACCCTTCAACAAAATTAAATTTTCCCGTATCAGAAAATGGATCTGGTAGAGTAACCTTCCACCAAGACCTATCCGGATCATCCCCTCCTGTACCGTCACTACACACTCTCGCGGTTCTCCTTGTTGTGAGAGCAGGTCGCTGACCGCCGCTCCAAACATACCGAGACGCACTATACGCTGGGGATTCTGTTTGTCTTGTGGAATTCGAGCGAGCGGTTGGACTACTGTCCGTTGTCGGGGGAAGATATGCCACATATATCGATCGATCATTTGGATTTCCTGAGTATGATGAAGTTTTTGCTGTTGCAACTCCATCCTCGCCGCTAAAAGCACGTAGATTATAAGTTCCTTTTCCAATACAATAACTTACGGGGATAGTTCCCTGATACGCACGATACTCATTGCTTCCGGAGCCTGAAATGCTAAGCGTTGATTTAAGCATGTGATCGGCCGAAAACCAATTGAGGCAGCGGCCGTTGGTAACAGCTGGGTGGCCGCTAGCTGGAGCTCCGTTTGGATACGGATCAAGACAGTATCCAGCGCCGCTTGCATTTTTTGTAAGCCAGTTATCTTGATTTGCGCATTGGACAGCAGTAGGCTCTGGCACATTTTCTTTGCCAAAGAATCTGCATGATTTGCCGATATTTTCAGCGCCACATACACCTAGAGAGGTTTCAACGCCTTGAATACGAATTCTACAATCGCCACCAGTTGCACATGCGATTGGCTTATAATCTTTACATTCCGCTCCCGCACACTGGCCATCATTCTTACACAACTCCTCATTTTTCGCACCACCGCTACATACACCGACTTTATCTGCGCATGTTCCTGTCGCAAGTATATTACCGTCAACGCGGTAGCATACGCTTTGAGGATTAGCTGCAGGATTCTCTTTTGCGCAGTAACTATCGAGTTGGCAGGCCTGCCCGCCAGGTAAACAACGCCCTTCATTGAATATACACGTACCACTGCTTAGAGGTTGTGTAGTTGGATCATCTGCTACATTTACACACTCGCTAGTATGTTGGCAACGTATGCTCCAAGCATTGCTGCAAAATCCAACGTTAGTCGTAAACCAATCAAACGTTGAGTCATGCCCGCCTGTGGTTTGCGCAACACCTCCTGGGGGAACATTCGGAAACTTATAGTCGGGGCGTGCCATGCCAGACAGCGTCAATAAATTTTGAGCTTTTTCTTTATCTGCAGCGCCGTCGATAATTCTAGCGTATTTTGGAACGCCGGCGAGATCAACAATACCGCCGTCGGTGCATTTGCCCTTGCTGTCCAATATGCACGGTTTGCGGTCATTACAAATAACGTGCTTTTTACCATCTGTTCCGATTTCTTCTGTATAACTACCGCAACCAAGCGCCGTTCTGCATTGCCTGTCGAGCCGTACTTTATACAACACATTTGCATCTGGAGATGATGTGTTAATGGGGCTTGAGTCGTTGAGCGATACGCCGTTGCCATTTCTTGTATTAACATCCGCATAATATCCTGCTGAATTATACTTCACTTCTCCCTTGTCTTTCGTTGGGTCATAGAAGAGCATACACCCGCTTTCGGTATTCACCGTGCTCGTGCATTTTTCCGCGTCTTTGACGACATTTGCAAGCAAGAAGTATTCGCGGGTGCACGAGATATTGTGCGTACTGCGGCCATAGTCAGTGCGCAATTCTCCCTGTGTAGGATGAGCCGGATCGGTGTTCACGCACTCGGGATCAATAACCTTGCGGCATCCGCGAGCGGCTGGTTCGCACTGGCGGAGATAGAGGCTGTTTGTAATATTATTGCGATCTGATTGAATCACGTTGTCTGGACAGGTAATATTTTCCAAACACTCTGGCAATACTTCTTTGTTATCCGAATCCAAACCTACACAATCGTCATTGCTCTCACAGGCAAGAGCCGAATGTTTTCCATCTTCTTTGAGCTTGCATCGCTTCATCTTCCAGCTGCCGCCGGCCGTTGCGCCGCTGGCGCTGTCGAGTGCTTTGCCGTCGTCAGTGTTCCAGTAACACAGGCTCTTTCCTGGATTTTTGAAGTACTTGGCGCCGCTCGATGTTTCGTAACTCGCGCATCCAAGATCCTTTTGCACGCACATGCCAAGCGATCGCGGGCCAGTCAATTCTTTTTCTTTGATCGACGACGAACCCTCAAACGCTCCGATCATGTGCGCGCCCTGCTCGATGTCATCGGGGGTCATCTTGAAATACGCCACACTCCATTGCTTCGTATGTTCTTCTGCGGGAACGCACGTGTCATTAATAGCGCAATCCGAGTCTTTCGTGCATCCGTTGCCTGTAGCGGCACAAACCATGTTGCTTTTTTTCTTTGTCGTAAGAGCTTGGGCTCCACTGGAAGTACGTTTTTGCACGCCATAGGCAGTACATTTTTCGTCTGACTGCGCGCACTCAAACGCGCGGTCGTCGATAAGATAGGTTGTTTCCAGTAGGGTAATGTTGTCGATTGAAAAATCGGCTGTTGAGCTGATTGAAATAACCGTTTTCTTGCTTTGATCAACAGTACCCGTAGCTTGAGCTTGCAATATTTTTGTCTGCCATCCATCTGAAAGACTCCCTCCGGTAAATGCGATGCCATTGTCTGTAAGAATAGAAATTGTTTGTCCTGTTGCTGCCGTGCCTTTCACATCGAATTTCAATGAATAGGGCAAAATGGTATTGCCTGTCGCATCTTTTATGTTTCCATTGCGCAATGTGAATGCTTTTGTTATTTCATTGTTCGCCTTTACAACAATTGCAGCGCCCAAGCCGTCGCCGCGCGATTCTGTGTCAAATGTATTATTGCTTGTCGTGTTGTTCCACCAGCTGATATATGGCTTGCCGTTTTGTGCTGGGGGTTCAAAGGTGTCTTGCGAGACATGTTTTTGGAACTCATTGCAGCCAACCATCTCAACGGGGCACAAGGTGGTTGCACGGGAAAAGTACACTGCTTGGTTCAACCGGTTGGAATACGCTTGACAGCCGACATCTGATTGCGGGCGATCATTTTGGCTCACATCGCCAAGACTGCACCCTAAGCTACGCGGATTTGCCCACGAGTTATCGATCGCATAGATCGAGCCTTGAGTTTCGCGCAGCACGATATTGTCGAGGTAAAATGGATTGCCTTCCATCGTGCCACTGTTGTAGAGTACGGTTATTGCAAGTTTGTATCCTCCATCTTTCGGAATATCGCTTGCTTGGAGTTTGTCGAACGAGAGCTTGATGTTTTGCCATTGTCCAGCGCTTACCACCACTCCGCCGGTAGTATTTTCTTTGGCTGCGCGTACGGTCGATCCGTCCTTATCTGGCGCCATACCTTGCAGATACGCGGTAACCTTCGCTCCAACTGGCACATACACATCGGTTGAGAGCGTATAGGCAAACCCTGATGAGAGGACTATGTTCGAGTTGGTAACAGTTGCATTGTTTGGTGAAGGTGAAGTGCCTTGAGCAAACACATCGGCTCCTGGCCATCGCGGTTGCGTGATAGAGGAAAAAAGTTTTATTATCGATTGTCTCGTAGTAATCCATGCCTGCCGTATATATTGATTGAATGACATTGGAATTCCTAAATCAAGCGTGGGATTGAATGAAGAACCATTGCACAAGACTTTGATAACAATATCTCTTGTGCCACCATCTCTTGTGCCAACACGGATTTTTCCTAGGGCGTAGTAATCAATTGATGCCATTTCTTCTCCTAATCTAAGACAAGCTTCCGGCGTCTGCATAGATATTGCGAGCTTATCACCGTTGGTAGCCTGTATATTGTTCGTTGCATAATTAAAGGTTCTATTAGAGCCGTCTTGGCGAATTATCTGAACTATAAAATTTGCCAAATGGTCAACATCAGTGCTAGAACCCTTGTCAAAATATGTAGCGCTACCGAATGGATCGACCGTACTTGATCCAGAAGAAGCAATGGTATATTGCCTCATTTGATTCCCTGCCCAAAATAACGAGTACGGATGTACAATGGCAGGAGACGAAAGTCCTGAAATAGTTATGAGACCTGAAAGATTTGTCACGTTTACCGTTTGCTGTGTTCTGCCAGTATTCGCGTTACCGATGGGAATATTGTAATCGCTTGTATCTAAGCCGGGATCTGCGATACCTCCAATATTTCCTGCGCTTAGCGATGGGATTGTGCATTTGCTCGAAACTGTCCATGTTCGAGTGAGCCCGCCAACGGTCAGCGCCATCTTATAGGTTTGGCACGGCGCTGTAGGCGCTTGCATTTGAAGTTTAATTTTTTCACCATTGGAGAATCCTAGTCCACTTAAAGGCGTAAATGCAAGCGCGTTGCTTGGATCGCTCTGATACCATGGCCCATTCCAACTTGAAGCAACTCCGTAAGCTATATAGATATTTTGATATGCTGCTCCTGGTGCTGGTGACAGCGAAGGATCAGGTTGCATATTGATCCATACGTGAGCATCTTTATCGTTTGTAAGTCCTGCAACCGTTATTTCATTTGATTCAATGGTTGCAGACGAACTCGGCGCGAGGCCTATGTTATGTACGAATTCAAAATGATCGGGCATCAAGGTATTCTGCACTTTTGCTACACATTTGATCTGCGTTCCATTAATCTTTTTCATCTCGAAATTACTATCGCATGGCAATGGAGCTGTTAGAGTGCCAGAAGTGTAACACCCAACATCATTGGATGCATTTGTTATTAATTGCGCTGCATTCGCGCAAATAAGATTTTTTTCAAATGGACATTCGAGTTTACTGAGACTACTACTATACGCAGAGCTCGTAGGCGCTATTCCGCCAGCACATATGTTATAGGTTGTAAGAGGAGGGGTTGAAAGAGAAAAGGTTGCTTCGCGATTCGCTGATCCGATAATAAGTTTTGCGCTTGTTGTGGCGCCATACGTATTTGGCGCAACTGCCTGCACCTGTATCCAGTGAGCTGGAGCTATAGTGCCAGATGCCGTTGTCCAAGTGCTCCAAGTGCTGCCGTTTCCAGTCCTATATTTACCATTGGTAATACTTACTGGCGCAGGAGCGTTAGTGCCGAGAATTTGGATCTGGTTTGTTTCTTTAGTGGTACTTGGCGCGAGACGCGTATAATTATTGGGGGTAAAACCGAACGGATCAGGATCGGTGTCGGGAATAACATCCACAATAACTTCTTTTTTGTCTTCTTCATTTAGAGTATTTTTGGCTGTAAGCGTATAGGTAAATGTGCCATGATTTGGTGGCGTAAATGATACGGTGCCTGTCTTTCCTGTTATAGCTGGAACGCCATTATCGATCGAAAGAGAAGAAACCTCACCTTGGATATCCCATGTAAAGGTAACGCTGCCGCCCCAATTGATCTTTGATTTTGTCATGACGCCTTCATACGGAGCAACGCTAAATCGAGTGATCTTTGGCGGCGCAACACGCGTACGCATAGCAAAATCACCTGCCGCATTATACGGGAATGTACCGATATCAAGCCAGACTACTCCAATCGAATCATAGGCTGTGGGAGATTCTGCTCGCACCTGAACAATTTGGCCGGCGCGCACGGTTCCTGTTTTTTTCCATGAGCTCCATACATTTTGTACTTTCACGCGCGCATCGCCATCACCCCCAACTTTAAAGGGCGTTTCCACATTGATGCCGGTAATAACAACCTCGTTGGACTCCGTGGTGACTTTTGCCGAAACAGTACTTGGTTGTAGTGTCTTGTCTGTTGAATCGATAAAGTCAAAATTATCCGGTTCGTCATCTGGTTTAACCAAACTTGAGAGCGAACACTCGATATAGTCACCAACAAGCGACGGCGTTGCTGCGCAAAAGGGAGGATTTGTGTGGTTGCCTGATCCGTCCACGCATTTGATATCACTCCCAATCAGTTTGGTTATCTTCCCGGGACACACAAGTGTCGCGCCTCCAGAACAGGTTATTGTTCCGCCAGTATTCACTGGGCTGCCAGAAGTACAGATCTTGAGATCGCCAAGTGTCTGCGAAGGGCATGAGCCGAATTCAAACACTGCTCCGCCCGTAATAAGCGCGTCTACTTTTGCTTTTGCGGCGCTCACCGATGACGCGCCCTCCGGCTCGCCGTTTGGCTTGCGTATCCATACATTCGTGCCGACAGCAGAATACGGTACCGTATTTTTATATAGAGTTACGCCGCGATAACATTCGCTTGCGTCCGTATTTAGAGGAAATCTCGGATACACATTGAGTGTTGCCGACCTGTTGGCAGAAGCTCCAGCGTCATTTTTCACTTCGAGTGTATAGACCTTTGACTCTTTCGCTTTGGTTGGTGGCGCGGTTATTATCTTTGAGCTCTGGTACGGACTTGCGGTGATGGCTTCTGTTGCTACCGATGTTGAGCCTTGCTTTAATTCGAGCGAACTTGCATATGTTGCCGACCAGCTGGCCCGGACAGTTTCATCTGAGATAATATTTAGAGCGTCAAACGAAAAGCTGCTGATCGCTGGCCTACCTAAGACAGTAACCGTAACGGTTTTGGAATCCGTGTCGCCGAGTGCATTTGTTGCAGTCAGCGTATAATCCAATGTACCAGTGGCAGATAGCGTAACTGTTTTTGTCGGAAGACCTTTTACTGAACCAATCCCTTGGTCCATTGATAACAGATCCTCATTTTTTACAGCAAAAGCAAATTCAACGGACTCGTTTTGCGTAATTGCGGCTGATCCGCCTGCACTGCCGCTCGTTGATGGTTTTACCGTAAAACTGGAAATTTCTGGCGGCTCAATAACATCAACCTCAACTTCACGGACAGTTTGAGCGCCAAGCGTATTTTTTGCAATGAGCTTAAAAGTGGTTTTTGTGTTCACTTTTATATTATTTTTTTCTCCAGTACCAGCCATCGTCGTATATGCTGAGAGATTTTTCTCTGGATCCGAAAGATCAGCACACGTGTCCAAACACAAAACATCCCATCCGGAAACATTCCACTGCAGCGTAAAGTTCGTATTTTTTGTTACTTTCACAGAGGCGGCAACGTTGTTGTTAACGGTAAAGCTCGTGATTGTTGGAGGCGGAACATATGTCAATGTAACGGATTGAGAGGTCTCTCCTGCCGAATTTGTTGCCACAAGCGTATACATGATTGTATTTGGGGGAAGCGGTTTGGTTACGGTCTTGGTTGAAACAGCACCTTGAGCTAGCTCCGTAGTAAAATCCGTATCATCAACAGTTACGCCTTCAACCGTTCGCTTGAGTTTCAGACTTTGAGCGCCGCTTGCCGAATAGGTAAGCGTTGCAGTTCCTGAGGTAAAAGAAGCTTTATCGGATGAAAAGGTAACAGCAGGCTTTGCAAGCGTGTAGATTTCCGAAACAACTTGACTGTTATCCCAACCTGTTGCTGGATTGCCGCTACTATCAAGCATGACGCCGATGGCTTTGAGGGTGATCGATGACTTGTTGTTTGGCAATTGAATTGGAGCTGTATATTGCATCGCGGTGGCGCCTTTTTCGTTTTTGTTATTCGCGTCATCTTTAATCCATGGATCGGTGCCGTCGAGCGTATAGAAAATCGCTGCGCCTGTGGTCGCTGTTGCAAGCGTAATGTTCGGTACGTTTGGATATGTAAACGTTGTGCCTGCTGGATTTGCACTCACAGTCGGAGTAGCAACAGTTGCTCTGTAAAATACCTGCAGAGATGATTTTCCAAAATACTGATTCTGCTTTGAAAGGCCGGTAAACACACTGTCGGTCTGCGATGTCCAGCCTTCCGTAGTGCCGTCTTCAAACTTTGTCATAAGCGCCGCTCGTATGTTTCCTGCGGACGAAGCAGCAAACTCACGGCATCCAACATACTGCTTTTGGCACTGCTTAGAGAGCGTCGGGCTGCCCCAAAACGGACCAGCAGTGCCGGAAGGTTCGCTTCCAAAAACCGATCGGCGATACTGGTGGCAGTCTTCCGTTAAATGCACGAGCTTGTCGGCTCGGCGGTAAAATACTGCGCCTGCAGAGTTAATAAATTCCCGACACTCAGTGCCAGAGGTAAATGCGTTGATGCCTTGCGCTTGGAAAATGGTTTTGTCGCATATGCAGCTTGCCACGTCTTCATTCTGGGCACACAACGGCGAACCGTCGGTATCACGTTTGAGCGCATATTTTTTGGTTTCGTAGCCGCCGCTTGCCGATTGCGTAATACTCACGAAAATATGTTCTTTGGGGATTTCTTTTGGCGCCACTTCGCAGTACTGAAGCCTTGAGTAGTACTCTTTCTGTTCAGCGCCGCGTGTTGCGGTTGCAGTGTTCGTATCGATGTTTGTGTATTCACTGCAACCCACTTGGTCAACAGGGCAGGATTTGAGAGGATTATTCGCGTTCACAGTCGGAACAAAGGCGACTATTTCACCTGCTGATCTAAACTGCGCTGTTTTTCGGATAAATGAATCAAGGCCCACACACGAAGCTGGGCAACTTTGGTAGCCTGCAACTGCCACTCCAGAGCTTCCAGGCCCGGCGCTTAACGGTTGGTAGAGTTCACACCCTTTGTACTCTTGTTTGCAGTATGTTGTAAAGTTTTGGCACTGTTCTTTTTGATACCATGCCTTCGTGAGCGTCGTTCCATCCATGTCACTATCCTCTGGTCGACACTCAAACAAGTCTGGCGCGACGCGTCGCGATACTCGTGAACCGTTGAGTTCAAGGGCAGTACACCCTTCGGCATCGGCCTCGCATCGTTGAGCTTGTGCCGATGATGCCAAATATACGGTATTGTTTTCACTCCAGTCACTAAAATGTGTCTGATAACCGTTTGTGCTTATTTTACGTTTTTTCCCAAAAAGCGGGGTCTTGCTGTACGATGCACAGCCCGCGTTACTCTCGTTGCATTGGTCAGTATTGATTGAACTTCCTAAAACATTGATTGAGCGGCCGGTCAGCGTGTTGCGGAAGCCATCGCAGCTGTCGTATATTTTGCGCCCCTTATCGTCGTTTGGACCAGGACAGGTATCGCCTTGGAAAATCCATTCTTTTCGCTCTTCAATACAGTAGCCGTAGTTTTCATCAATACACTGGCCTTGGGCATCGGTTCGCAAGCACGTCTGCTCATCAACACACTGATCTGGTTTACGGGAGACGATCCACTTACGAGATTGACTCGCCTGCTCACATTGTGATTGATAGTTACTACCGGGTATATTTTTAAAATTTTCAAATTCTGAGCTGCCTTCTGCAACCACAACACCTTTACCATTAACGCACCGAGAATGGCTTGTATTCCAGAACAATTCACATTCATCTTTGGTTTTATATTTTTGATCAGTGCAGTTTTTTGTCTCAGGAACAACATCTCCATAACTGGTAAGCGCACATTTGGTTGGAGGCAGTTTCAAGACCCAATTTGGATCAATCATCCGATAAAAAGAACTTGTTGGTTCATTAAATTGACGGACGAGATAGTCGAGCGTGCAATTACCATCATTTTGCGAACCGCAAGGCGCAGCACCTGCATTTTCTCGAATATAGAGCGCGGCCAACTCCCAGCTTACGGGTAGTACGCGGTATTTTCTTAAAATAACAAGCGAGCGATAAGAAAAATTTTCTCTATAAGTATCAAGGAGTTGATTAGGCTCGCCTGTAACGCTGCGATTTTTGATATCAAACCCAAATATGCCGTCAGGCTTTAATCCAACAGTCTTATTGCTTGTTGAATATTGGTTCATTGCTTCACGAACGGTAAGCCCTCGTTGAATCGCTAGTCCAAACGACCTGCTGATAGTGCAAGCGTTTGGTTCGCCTACAGGATTGCCACTCGTCCAGTTAGTTGTATCGCAAATTGTTTTATCATCTATCTGTAATTGTGCAAGAATATCCACATTCCCGCCACCGCGAAAGTCGACTTTATCGAAAACAGCGAGTTTTGCTTCAACCGCCTTCTGTCCGCCAAAAGTTGGGCTGGCATTTGGGTTAAAGAGAACAGACGCCTGATTAGGAGAAGATTGCGAAAGACTTCCTGTTCCTGATGCTTTATCTGCCGCATCTTTAACTTTTGCCAAAGCGTCTTGAATAGCCTTGTTTCCAGTATCGTTACAAGCCGGATTATCTCTATTCCAAACATAATTACACCAGTCATTCATTAATCCTGATCTCATTGCGTCAAAAACAACTGTTCCTAATGCTTGAGCGGCGGTAACTACAGCATCAGCCAATAAATGGCCTGTAAAATTTCCTTGCGAGTCATTCTGTATTGCTTGCTGAACTTGCGCGCCTGTGTAATCTTTTGTTAACCAGCCAGGCGTTGCGATTTTTCCTCCCGCAACTCCTGTTGTCGTGTTTTTAACATCTTTTTCCTCTCCTCTTTTTCCTCTCTCCTCCTCCCCTAGTTGAGCAACGGCTTGGCTTTGGCCTGAAATCACTGAAAATGCGT
>JACQRZ010000043.1 GCA_016206235.1 Candidatus Uhrbacteria bacterium | reverse complement strand
ATAATAATGACTAGACGTTTTTGGAGTATCGGCGTAGGCGCACGACCTACGCTCTTTTTTTACTTTTGATTATTTCTTCAAGCGTTGAAAAATAGTCGCAAGTGAAAAGGCGCTGAATGGTTTTGCGAGCTGCGTTCGAACATTCATCATAGTCCATGTCAGTAAGCGCAAGCGCCTTCCGAAATGCATCAGTCAAAGCACTCATGTCGTTTGGCGGAACAATAAATCCTGAAACGCTCTCCCGGATATGTTCGGCACAGCCGCCAATATTACTGACAATACATGGCGTGCCGCAGCTCAAACTTTCGAGAATAATCATGGGCGAGTTTTCGTAACAGAGCGTTGGTAATACGCTGAAATATGCCCGTCCTAATTCTTGCGCAACTTCCCTATTTGGAATTGTACCCCGGTACATAATTCGCAGATCCGTTTTCATCGCATCGCGTACGAACGACTCCAATGACCCGCCTCCAACAATAACGAGTCGTGCATTCTGATCATTGAGGTTTTGAAAGCTCCTTAAAAGAAGCCTAATTCCTTTGTGCTCCTCTAATTGGCCAACAAAAAGAAAGGGGCGCGTTTCATCCATTGAGTTCTCATGGCGTCTCCCGAGGAACCAATGTGGCAATGGATTTGAGAGAACAACTTTTTTTGACTGAGAAAAAAAACCATACTGGTAGTAGAAGTTTTTCAAAAACGTCGATGGGAAAAGAACGACGTCTGGCGAACCGAACAGAAATCGATGAATCCCTGTCGCAAGCGTGTTGAAAAACCATTGCTGGCGCTCCTTCCCGTACATCAAAAGACCGGATGGAACACGAAGCGCAACGTCGTGTGCCGTATGAAGCCAAAATGTCTTACTTTTTTTAATTGCATGCGGTGTGAGAAGCCCTATGCCTTTCAGATTATGTGTGAGGATGCAGTCAGGTTTTTCACGCGTGAGAATCCTTCGAATAAGAACATAGCTATGGATATTGAATGTGTCAAAAAAATGCCATACAAGCCGTAGCACACAAGGATATGCATTGATATGAATAAATGAAAATATATTCAGTGGTGCAAAGCGGTTAACAGTGATTCCATCTTCTTTTGATGTTTTCCACTTCCATGATGACACACCACCCCACGGCTCAACAGTAAGTACGCTTACGTCATGCTTCTTTTTGAGTTCATTAACAATAGTGCCCACGACGACTTCTGCGCCTCCGCGAGAGTAGGGGCGGAAAAGGCTTGCGATAATCAGTATACGCATAATGCATGATGTATCATTCGTAATTCGACTCATTAAGAGAAGTCATAATATTTGAAAGCTTTTCTCTTACTGCATGTGAAGAATAACGCTTTTGAACCTTAGCAAGGCCTTCTTGGCCCATGTGGTGCGCGAGTGTTTGGTCGCGCAGGATGCATTCTAGTTTTTCCGCGAGCTCATGAATACTATTCGGCGTAACCAAAAAACCATTCTTCCCATGATCTACAACACTTCGTACTCCGGGCAAACTCGATGCAATAACTGGTTTGCCGCATGCGCCAGCCTCAATAAGCACAATGCCAAACGCCTCCGATGAGTCAATAGAAGGAAGTGCAACGCAATCGGCAAGATTATAATACTCAGGAAGCATCTCGTGTTTGACGCTTCCGACAAATAGAACCCGGCCTTCGATTCCGAGCTCAACTGCTCTTTTTTGATAAACAGGCTTAAGATATCCGTCGCCGATAATGATGAGACGATAGGTTATTGTTTGGGGCAACGCGGCAGCGGAAGCGATAAGATTTTCAACACCCTTAAAATAGTGGGCCGTATCCAGTCCGCCGCAAAAGAGAATGATTTTCTCGTCGGGTTTCAGCGAATACTGCTGAAGCAATGCTTGGCTTTTCTCTTTTGGAAAAAAATGATCAGTGTCAACACTGCACGGAAGCTCGTATACCTTTTTTTCAATTTTGGAAAAGTAATACTTGAGATGTGAGGCGCGCGCGTAATCAAATGACGTTACGAAAATCACGTCAGCCATTTTGATAACGAGTGGCAGTATGCATGCCGTGTAGAGTCGAAAAATGAATGCACGCAGTCCTCGGCCAACCAAATCCATATGGTAGGTAACGACCAGCTTCTTTTTTTTCCATCCTGTTTTTACAAGAAGAACACCGGAAGCAGCATCAAGAAATGGATAGTGAAGATGAATAATATCGTGTGAGGAAAGAAGCCATGCGAGTTGCGGTACTACTGCCGCATTTCCGCGCTCAAACAAAGGGCGAACTCTTCTTACTGATATATTATTACTTACATTTTCATACGGATGTGCCGCGCCTTTGAGCGAGCCATACATCGGTGTAAAAACATCTACCGCATACCCTAAGCTTGAAAGTGCCTTCGCGTTCTCAAAAGCAACCATGCCAATGCCGCCCTTATAGGGGGGGTATACTGGAGTTACTTCGGCCACTCTAATATTCTTCTTTGGATCATTAACCAACATAGGAGTAAATTCGAAATTCTAAACTCGAAATTCGAAACAAATTCTCCGGCAGAGGCGGATCCGCCTTCGGCGGAAAAACTCAATATAAATTCAAAAGTTTAAACATTTATTAATTTTAGATTTTTATATTGTTTCGTGCTTCGAATTTCGTATTTCGGATTTTATCATGTGCTTCGTGCTTCGGATTTACTTATATTAATCGCTTCACTATCTTCCAATAGACTCGGGTGATTGGATTTGCCACGCGTGTTAAAAGCAAATTCGACACATCCTGAAATTCTATGGTATCAGTAAAAAGCGAAACAATGTCTTTATCTGCAACACAGCGGCTTTTTTGAATAGCTGAACGGGTATGACATACGTGTGCCCATACATTTCCGGAAAAAAAATATCCATATGCTCTAAGCTTTTCGCGTAAACCTATTGTTTTTTTCATAAAGAGAAACCCGACCAAGCTCATGAAAAGGAGTCCGATCTCCCATATGACAAACAGAGGGGCTATAAGAACAAGGGTTTTGATTGAATAATTCCTTAGGACAACAAGAAATCTATTGCGCTCAATGTAGTAAAATTTTTGAATACTCCTCGTAAATTCATAGTGATGATACACTTTTGACGCAGGCTCTACACAGCATCGAAATCCCAGCAAGCGCATGCGCCAGCAGAGATCGGAATCCTCATGGTACATGAAAAACGAATCATCAAACAAGCCGCATTTTTTAAGCACACTCACGCGGAGGAGTACCGCAGAAAAGCTGCAGTACGCCACATCACGCGAGTTAGCGCAGTCATATTCTTTTTCTGTTTTAAGATACCCGCGTGTGAATCCAAAACCAAGATAATGCAGCGCATTGCCGCAGGAGTTCAAGCAGCCGATTTGAGGATGAAGCATGATTTTTGACTGCACCGCTCCAACATCTGGGTTATTATGCAAAAAAAGAACAAGAGGCGCGAGCCAGTCCTTTTCAAAACGAATATCTTGATTGACCAACATGATATATTCCGCACCTTTTGAAATAGCATATTGCATACCAACATTATTCCCTCCGGTAAATCCTCTGTTTTCCGTATTCTCAATAATGTACGCAAAGGGCGCGTCTCGCAGGACAATTGAAACTGTTTCATCGTGTGAGTTATTATCGACAACTACCAATTCCACTTCATTGTCGGGATTCCCGTCGTCGCGGGAATGACGCGAGAGGGATGGAGTGTATTTTTTGAACGAATCTAAAAAATGCGGCATGTCTGCCGCGCCGTTATACGTGACAACGATGACGAATACTTTCATAATGACGAGTGTTGAGTGACGAGTGTTGAGTGACGAGTAATCTCTTCACTTTTCGCTCATCACTCAATTAATATCAATTCTCCCTGACAACCGATAGAGGGTTACGGTCTTTGTATGGCTGTTTCGGATGTTTTTGAGTTTCACTGACACCCTCTGCTCTGTTCCCTTTCCATCAAACAACGTTGCTGCAGAAATGGCACGAAATGAAAGGTCGATCACATTTTTACTCGACGAACCTGGCAAGACAGTTATGCTCTCGATACTGATTGATTGTTTACCATCAACATCAACAGAAATTGGCTGGGTTATTTCTTTGAATTGTTTGTCTTTCGGCGCATCTGCCGTACCTTCTCCATCCCAAAGGCCGATCGTTGCTCCGTAGGTATCCGCAAAGATTACCGCTGTTCCTGCCTCCTTGTCAATATGCACGCCAAAACTCCGAGCGCCTTCATATCCTGCAATAACTCCCGTTTGGGCGTGATTTTGGGCTATACGAAGAGCGTCTTGAATTCTCTGTGCAGCAACATTGAGGTAGTCGTCATGCTGTGAAGAACGGAACGACACAACGGAAACACCCGCCAAGAGCCCAACCATCGAGACGACAACGATCATTTCAATGAGGGTGAAACCTCTTTGAGTGTAGAGTGTAGAGTGTAGAGTGTAGAGTGTTTTCATAGGAAGAGTCGCTGCAAAATCCAGTCAAATGTAGGCTTGAATAAAAAAACCAACACCGTCCCGGTAACTAGGAATGGGCCAAAAGGAATGGGACTACCCAGTTTTGTCTTCTGCGAGGCAAGTAGGCCAACACTTACTATCGAACCAACCATATACGACACAAAAAGGCCGGTCAAAATATGAGGCCATCCTAAAAGAACTCCCATGAGAAACCCGAGACGAATATCACCATCGCCGATCCACGCGCCCTTTGAGATAAGATACTGGAGAGTAAAAAATCCTGCACCTACACCAGCCGCAAGCAAAAGGTTCATCGCGGGCATGTGGAAAAGGAAGACATTCAGCAGAAATGCGCCGGCAATAAACGGCAAGCTAATCACATCAAGAATAGAGCCCCAACGAAGGTCGTAGACAAAAATAACTATGAGAAGTGAAATATAAAGCCACAGCGCAAAAAGAGCACCGTGCGACGAGGCTAAAAAAACTCCTTGCTGATATTGCATAAAGGCAAATGCAAAAAGGCTTGCTGTAGCAAGCTCAACGAGCGGATATTGAATGTTGATTGATTTTTGGCAGTACCTGCATCGCCCTCGGAGCGCAAGATAGCTTATGACCGGTATAAGGTCTGGCGCGGAAAGCATGTGATTGCAGTGAGTACAGTGCGAACGTCCCTTCACGATCGATTCGCCAGCGTGAAGGCGCCAAATGAAGGCATTAAGGAAGCTTCCGATGATGAGACCGAGAAGGATGACGAGGAGGTATTCAAGCATATCAAAAAATCGAAATTCGAATATCGAAATACGAAACAAATT
>JACQRZ010000040.1 GCA_016206235.1 Candidatus Uhrbacteria bacterium | reverse complement strand
TTTTTTGCCCGTGCGTTTCACGACGTAACACAAGGACTCTCAGCTGATGAATATTATGGTCATTTGAGGCATGATGAAGTCATTTGCCTTGCCGAATATATGCGAGCTCATCCCTTTATGTTGGAGGATGATGACGATTTCGGGAAAGAGTTATTATCGGGCCTCGAGTCCATTATTACCGCAAAGAAGGATCTTTGGCTCACCGTAACCTAAGAAGATACTTGACGCCTTATTTTCCTAATTTTTCGCAGAGTGTGAGCATAAAATTCAATACTTTAGTGCTTTATTGTCATTATCAGGATTTTCCTTAAAAAAAGTTCGTATGTTATCCAAGAGGGGCAGATTTGCAAACAAAAATGCAGAATCGCGCCCTTCGGGCGCGGTTTGTTTTAGAGCTATCTGACGCAGCGGCGGAGTGTAATGCTATACTCCTCGCCAGCAGGGCATGACGGTTTCTCTTGCTCAACTGTCACAGGGATATCCTCAATACAGCGCTTGAATATCTGGCTGTACGTGGAGCCCGCCGGACAGACGGGGGGAGGATCTGATTGCAATACAGGTTGAGGCGTTGCTTCGGCAACCGTCAGCTTTTTTGAAGCGGATGTCCCACTCACATCTACTGCAAGAAGTGCGTATACTCCTAGTACTATTGAATCAGGAATTGTGACCGATCCCTCAAATGTGCCCGACGCATCCGTATGGAAGGAATCTGATGGAATACGGAGAACGTTTTTTTCATCTTGGTGTAGGAAAAAGTGTATCGGCGAGTTCGGCGTTGCATGAGCGACAGTTACTTGAATCGGCGTTCCAATCGATGTCTGCGACTGTGAAAGTGCGACCTTCAGCGGATTTTTAGATTTTTTCTCTATGGGCACAATCTTTTTTTTCAGCTGCTCTTTCAGTTTTTTCATATTCGAACTTACTTGAACACAGGTGGCACAGTTTGACGCTAGAGCGGTGCCGGTGTTTGCAACAAGCGCCGCGCCGGTGTTTGCAACGAGTGGATTGGATGTGGTGATACCCGCGCCGGTGTTTGCAACGAGTGGATTGGATGTGGTGATACCCGCGCCGGTGTTTGCAACGAGTGGATTGGATGTGGTGATGAGCTGTTGATCAGTTAGCGATCCCGCACCGGAAGAGACTGCTCCTGCGTGATCGATCACATATTGATTAACAGCAACAAGCGCGGAGTCCGTTACGATATCTGTGGCGTTCTCTGAGGAAGTTGTGGGCGGAGGTGTGATCGAAACTGAAAATGCTATCTGGTTCGACTGGTTTCCATTACTGATATTCCGAACGCTGAACGCGCATGAAAGAGATGACAATGGCTGAAAGGAAAGTCGCATTCGTTTGGTGTAGACCGGCTGATTCGCAAGCGATTCAACATCCTTACCATAGGTCGCGCATCCAGGACTGGAATCATCACTCATCACAATTTCAGCATTATCTCGATTTTGAAAGTCAGAATATCCTTCGATCATAAAACTGACAGTACGATTGCGGCCTGGTCCCTGCGCGTGTGCCGGCGAGACAGACACATCCCATACGCGAGGAGTGGCTGGGAGCCTGACATCCACGAGGTATGGAAGAGTCATCTCCCGAGATGTCAGATTACCATTTTTGTCCACGCCTCGAGCCCTGATTTTGCACGTTTGCGGAGAGTCCGGCGTCACAATCTGGATCATGTAGCGACGAGTGAAGTCTGCCTCTGGCGTTGTTCCACCATAGAGGAGAATTGCTCGATTGCAGACGCGATGGTCGCCAAACAGCTGTACTCCGGCACCGCCTTTCACATAGAAATTAAAGAACTGATTAACGCCGGGGGTTTTCTGGATATCTTCTGGCAAAATGCTGCCGACCTCGGTAAGGTATTCGATTTTCGGTTGTGACGGCGCGAAGGTCGTGACTGCTTTTTTGATTAATACGTAATCCGTGCGAACATTCCCCGTGCGTTTATCCGTGAATTCGTAGTCGCACGAGAGCCAATACTCTGTTTTCTGCTTCGGAGGAAAAACAGTGAGCGAATACGAGGGGGAAACCTTATTCAAACCGATGATCGACGGATCCCATGCCGTTGCCGGGCTTTGGAGATAGCAGTGTGTTGGCGCGATCTTTCGATCGGCACTCTCCAACGTTTGTGCATTCCACGAGAGTCGAAGAGGCATTCGCGCTTCGACATTTCCCGATTCAGCCGTTATGCTCATGAGTCGGTAGATTTCTGCGACATTCGATTCGACACGGCCAATACCCGCGACGGTCTCGCATACAACTTGTGTCGGCGTGATCGGTTGCGCAAATCCAATCCCTTTCACGGTCGTTGTAAATGTGTATTTTCCATTTTTGTCAGGTCTGATGGCCGGCACTCCACGAGGTACCCGTGGCGGAACAGAGATAGTAATGGGCACGTTTCCACCAAGAAGCTTACAAGTTGTTTTTGGCAATTGGTGAATACTAATATGAAAATCGATATCGGCACCGTTAACGTCGCCTTGTCCTGGGATAATGTGAGCCTTGCTTGCCTTTAGGATGATCGGACGCGTTAACCGTAGTTTTTTTTCGGTCACAGAGCCGCATGTCAATGTGAGATCAAGGATATGATGTTCGAGATCATATTGTTGAGTACGCAAAACACGCTCACCATTTTCAGGAAGTTCAAATCCTAGCATGTCACGTGTTACCTCTCCGCCCGCGGCATTTTTTACCGACCTTGTAAGAAAGCATGGCACGCGCTCGCCAGAGGTCGTTTTTCCGCCATACGTGACAGTGATGAGGTCTTTTCCAAGGCGGGCGTACGTACGATTGGCAGTAAGCTCAAGCTCGATTGCCCGCGCAGCGCTGTACTCGGGGCCGCCTGCAACGGTTACAGAGGATTCGGTTGATGCTGCTTCACCATTTTCTGTCCATTCACAGTGCATGCGGTATGTTGCCTGTGATGCTACTGGGTGAATGCGGGTCGAGTTGTTCCACGACGGATCCACGGTTGGAACGGGCGCTCCGGGCGGTGTAAACTGGCCGCTGGGGTCGAACGGTACAAGTGACGATAGAAGAGCGCCATCGGTCGGAAATTTCACTATGTCCTCTTCTCCAGTTGCAAAGACGCGACAAACCACGCCCGCGGTTATAGAGGGATCGCGCGTAATCGTCCACACGAGTCGTTTTTTCGGAGGACTGACTGACTCAAGCTGCTCGGAGAGTGAGATGCCGACTTGTGCTGAACTCGCTGCCAGAGCAAAAGCTGCGGTCGACTCTTGCTGTGTAAGGACATCGAGGGGAGTGAGCGCAAGAGCTATAATGGCAAACGCAGCTGCACGCCCGATCTTTATACACCTCGGCAGCGTTTTGCTTATGGAAATGGAGATTAGTTTAGTCATAGAGTACGTACTCCTAACTTTTATATCGGCATTCGTGCCTATTATTCACAATACTATTGTGAGAGAAAATACTAAAAAAAGCAAAAAAATCATACACTATTCAGAGGTGGTAACTTTAGGGTTAAGGAACGAAACTACCTTCATCGTGACGATACGAATCGCACGGGGTCAATCCAGAATCGGAGCTCTTTTTTGCTTGTTACATACCCGCGGAGATCGCGGGAACGCCCTTTCAGGACACCAAGGTGGAGATGTTTGCGCTCAAAACCCGATGCTGCGGTATTTGCGGCAGCGAGGTCACCGATACGGCTTCCTGGCGAGAGATAGTCTCCTTTATTGTAGGTGCTCTGCGTGATATCCATGTGACCATAGAGAACGGTTACGGTTTGGCTTCCTTGCTCACATTCTTGTAAGACGACGCCGCCATAGCCGCTCGCATGCTTTTTTTCAATTAAAGGACCGCTACAGAGAGCGGATACGACAACAGGAGTTTTCTCCTCGAGTGGGACTATCTCGTAATCACTTCCGGTATGAAATCCATGGAAACGTTCAGGCTGGACCGGCGATGACTGTTGTGTGATAAAAATCCCGAATGGCTTTTTGGTGATCCGGTTGGCAGATTCCGGTAGCGGTTCTTTCAACGATTCCGAATCGTTATAGAACACAAGTGACCGCATGATTTTTTGGAATGTGTCTTCCGCCAGTGTCGGATTCTTTGCAAAAACGTAGAAAGTACTGCGCCTCGCAGGAGAATGCCGAATATCGACAACAGCATGGCGTGCATTTCTCCAGGAGGGCTGATGAGGAAACTGTGGTACGCTCTTTTTCTTACTGATTTCATATCGCATGGCGGTATGGCCTTTTACGAAAAGCGGCTTTCTCGAGTGAACCGTGACCGTTGAGAGTGTGAGAAAACGATCAGCAGTGAAATATCTCACAAAGAGCTGTGATTTCTCCAATTGAGTTCCTGGAGCTGCGGGATCATAGATATTGATCGCCTCGATCGCAGGTATCCAGACAATCTCCCATGCGTCAGGAATTTCAAGAGAGAATCGGTAGACCGAGCTGAGCGCAGAAGCGTCAACACGCTTATGTTCTAGGAGTGGCGAGAGTGCTGATGCGTTCTGCAAGCTCGCAAGGATGCTTATCGCGCAGAATATAAGTAAGAAACGGCTCATAGCAAAAATGTTACGATTTGATACAATCTGACCTCACTATCATATCATATTATTGAACAGCGAAAATAAAAAAGCCAGCGATTACTTACTCAACCTTGCAAGCAGTCGCCCCTCTTCTTTTTCTCTTAACATTGATTTTTTTTGAAAAAACTATAATCTAGCAGCTAGGAGCTAACACCTAGAAGCTTTTTTATGAATTACGCAGTAACGGGCGGCGCGGGTTTTATTGGTAGCCATCTTATCGATCGCTTGCTTGAACTGGGACACCGTGTCGTGTGCATCGATAATCTCTCCAGCGGCAAGGAGGAAAATATCGCCCACAACTTTGATAACTCTTGTTTTAAGTTCTATATCCGAGATATCCAGGACTCACTCTCTGATATTTTTATGAAAGAGTCGCTCGATGGCGTGTTTCATCTGGCAGCAATTATTAGCGTGCAGTATTCGATTCAAAATCCGCACGAAACGCACCATGTCAATGTGAATGGGACGATCAATGTTCTCAATACCTGCGTAAAGCATCGCGTGCCACGGTTTATCTTTTCTTCAAGCGCGGCTGTCTATGGCCATCAGGATGTTGAGGATATGCATGAAGAGCTTGACACCAACGCATTATCGCCCTACGCTCTGCACAAAATCGTTGGCGAGCATTATTGCAAGCTCTACCATATGCTCTATAATATGGAAACGATTTGCTTGCGTAATTTCAATGTTTTCGGACCTCGGCAAGACACTCTCGGCGGATATGCTGGCGTCATACCGCTGTGGTTTCGGCGGATCAAAAATGGCAGGCGGTGCGTCATCAATGGTGATGGTCAGCAGACGCGCGATTACATATACGTGAAAGATTCAGTAAACGCATTTATTGCTGCAGCCCAAACCCAACATAAGGAGTGTTTTGGCAAGGTGTTCAATGTCGGTTCGGGACAGCATTTGTCAGTACAAGATCTATTTGCCCATATAAAGAACCTTACGGGGATTGATCATGAGCCAGAATATGGTCCTACTGTTATTGAGGTGCGCCATTCACGATCTGTTATTGATCGAGCAAAGGAGCATTTGAACTGGTCGCCACAGATACCTTTTGAGCAGGGACTTGCCGAAATGTATGCTCATGAAATGAAGTAATGTATGTTACATCAAAAAAAAATAGTCGTTGTTTATCATAAAAACTGCATCGATGGATTTGGTGCGGCATGGAGTGCGTGGAAAAAGTTCGGAGATAACGCCTCCTACATCGGTCTTACGCGCGACATGGATATACCGCATTTTGCGAATATTGATACATTGTATTTTCTTGACTTTACCTATCCGAAAAGCATTACAAAAAACATAGTGGATACCAACAACCATGTGTGCATCCTTGATCATCATATTTCAGAGAAAGATGCAGTTGCTCTCGCTCATGAGCCTCTCTTTGATAATGATCGGTCGGGCGCCATGATTGCATGGGAGTATTTTCATAAAGGCCAACAGGCCCCTGCGCTCATTACATATATTCAAGATAACGATTTGTTTACACGTAAACTTCCGAACATCCGCGAAATGATGGCGGCATTAAGTTTAGAACCGCATGACTTTCAACGTTTTTCCGATCTAGCGGCAACACTCGAGTCGCCCGAAGGAAGATTGGAGTATATCGAAAAAGGTAAGACTCTTGTGAAGGCAGAGGAACGGGCGGTGCAAAAACTCCTTTCGTTTGCCGATACGATTGAGTTTGAGGGCTACCAAACCATGGCAGTAAATACTATTTTGTATTATTCACAAACAGCTGCGGCAATGTATCTCGACCTTGGATTTCCTTTGGGACTTACATGGTCGTATCGCGGCAGCAATAAAATCCATGTGTCGTTGCGCTCCGATGGCACGACTGTTGACTGTGCGCAGTTGGCAAAAAAGTACGGCGGTGGAGGGCATAAAGGCGCAGCCGGTTTTATCATTGACTTTAACGGTTCTTTTCCGTGGAAGCGTCTTGAAAAGGACCATGAGACAACCGTAATGTATGACACACGAGAGCCAGTTTCGCCGAAGCGAAGTGGAGGCGAACCAATTACAGCCAAGCCTTAGGCATCCGTCTTCACCGCAAGATTTTTTTCTGCATTTGCTCGCAATGATAGCACTGTATATTAGCGCTGTGAGTTTTTTGACCATCGTTTTTCAGATGATCAATATTGTTTTCTTTGACATGCTTGAATTTGGTTCGTTGTACTCTTTTTATGATAAGATGCGTTTTTCGCTGGCGTCAATCATTGTTGTGTTTCCCGTGTACGTTGGGGTTATGTGGTATTTTATAAGGGCCTATCGGCTTCATCAAGAAAAGCGCAACATCGCCATACGCCGATGGCTTGTGACTATTACTCTGTTCGTTGCCGCACTCATCATTATCGGGGATACCATAGCGTTGCTCCGAAGTTTGCTTTCCGGCGAGACAACGCTTCGTTTTTTTCTCAAAGTACTTGCTATCTTTTTTGTTGCCGGATCGATCATGACCTACTATATTTGGGAAGGAAAAATTTTTAAAACGAGAACGGACGGCGTATGAAGTACTTTGTCTCAACTATTATCGGGGTGGTCCTTATAGCTATTATTGGTGGTCTTGTGATCGTTGGTTCGCCAAAAGAGGAGCGGCTTCGACGATTTGACGACAGCCGCGTATCTGACCTGCAGCAGATTCAATCGCATATCATTTCGTATTGGCAGAGTAAGGACAGCCTGCCGCACACATTGGATGATCTTCAAGATTCCACACGCGGCGTGTATGTGCCGCGCGATCCGCAGAGCGGAGAGGCGTATGAGTACAAAGTCAGAGGAGATCTCACATTTGAGTTATGCGCGAATTTTGCGCGAAAAAGTTTTTTTCCTCCTATGCAAAAACGTCCGCCTGCCGACTATCCCCACCGTGGTGGTATCATGCCATCTGAGCAAAGCTGGCTGCACGAAGAGGGTCGTATGTGTTTTGAGCGAACAATCGATAAAGATTTTTTCAGACCAGTAAAGCCTGACGAACCAAAGAAAAAATAATATGGTTATCGATTGCCACACACATATCGGATTTAAAGAGCCACTGATAGCATCTCCTGGCGAGCTTCTTGAATCTATGAAAAAAGCTGGCATAGATGCGACATGCGTTTTTGCGGGCGAACTTAATGGATGTCCAACGGAAAAACTCCTTGAGGAACTTTCTCACCTCCCCCATTTGTATCCCATTGGATCAGTCTCACCGCTTTCACCATCCCCACCATCTCTTGCGGTGGTGGAGGAGTGGCTTGCATCGGGAAAAATATATGGATTAAAGTTTTATCCAGGCTATGAGTTCTACTATCCTTATGACTCGTGCGTTCGACCATACCTTGAGCTTCTCGTGAAGTACAACAAACCAGCCATATTTCATAGTGGGGATACGTACAGTAAGGCTCAGGGTGCTAAACTAAAATATGCACATCCTTTTGAAATAGATGAGCTTGCCTCAGAGCTTCCTGATTTAAAAATTATCATCGCGCATTTCGGCAATCCCTGGTTTCGTGACACCGCAGAAGTGTGTCTTAAAAATAAAAACGTCTATTCAGATTGTTCGGGATTTGTGTATGGATCGTTCCAAGAGAGGGATAAGAGAATGTTTGCCGAGGCACTTGAGACATTTATGGATTACTCTCTCGTTCATGTCTTTGGCCGGACAAAGCTTCTCTTTGGGACGGATTGGCCTATCTCAGACCAATCAGATTATATGAAGTGTGTGAGCGAGCTTTTCTCTACTTCCCAAGAGCGTGAGGATTTTTTTGTCGGAAATGCTCTTGAGGTATTTGATATTAAAAACATTTCAAACGTATGACACACTCAATGGACAATGCTTGGGAGCAGCTAGAAGCACATTTACGTCTGTTGCGTGGCGCGGAAGTCCGGCGAGTTTCTGATAACTCTCTCGCTATTACGATCTTGCAGCACGATGATTGGAATAAACATATTAAGCAACTCAAAGACCATTTTTGGCCTCTCATAAAAGAAGCCTACCAGCGGGAAGACGATGAGCTTGAACGGCAGCTTCGCATTGATTTTGAGAATGCCAAGAAAGTGTACTGTGAGATCAATAATGGCATGGTGATAGGATTTTGCAGTATCGAGCAAGATAGCAATGACACGACACTTGGTATTGTCCGTGATATTATCGTTCAAGAAAATGAGCGCGGAAAAAAAATCGGAGAAAAACTGTATTCATGTCTTTTTTCTGATCAAGAGTGGAATGCAGTAATTGGTGCGAGTCTCAATTTCGCGGCCATCAAAACACGCATACGTGTCTCAGAGCAGCACGGCTATAAAGGATATTATGGGCCTCAAGGTACGGGCAATGAACTGGTTGAGAAATTGAGAAGGAGAAACCTTGAGTATATGACTCATGAGGACCTTATTGCGGAACTGCCAGTACTTCCTCCGCACGACGAAGGATATGTTTTTCTCAAACCGGATGTCCTTCTTCCGTTTGACCCAAAAGATTTAGAAAAGCTAGACTCACATTCTGAATTTTATTCAATAGCTCAGGAGATACTTCGCCTTCAAGAGCTCGTTGGGCAAGACGTGACAGTAGCCGGCCATCTCATCAACGTGCGACAAAGAAAAAATGCCAAAGAATAATGGAGCTCCGCGTGCTCAAAAAATCTATGCTAAACTCCAAGCATTGTTTCCCAATGCTGGCATGATATTGAGATACAGTAATCCATGGGAGTGCTTGGTTGCCGTCATGCTTTCTGCGCAATGTACTGATTCGCAAGTAAACAAGGTTACGGCCAAACTGTTCAAAAAATATACAACCCTTGATGATTACGTGCACGCAAAGCAGCGTGAATTTGAAAAAGATATTTTTTCAACGGGATTTTACCGAAACAAGGCAAAACATATCCTTGCAGCAGCGAAGATGGTACAGAGAGAATTTGGAGGATCGGTCCCAGGCACCATGGAAGAGATGCTTCGCCTTCCTGGCGTTGGGAGAAAGACAGCGAATGTGGTGCTGGGCAATTGCTTTGGCGTGTATGAAGGCATTGCAGTGGATACGCACGTGATGCGGCTTTCACAAAAGCTTGGATTGACAAAGCACACTGCCCCGCATACCATAGAGAAAGACCTCATGCGTCTTTTTCCTCAAAAACAATGGTTTCCATTAACATACTTGCTTATTGAATATGGGAGAAAATACTGTACGGCACGAAAGCATGATCATGAGAACTGCCCCATACAATAAATCCGAAGCACGAAGCACGAAATCCGAAA
>JACQRZ010000039.1 GCA_016206235.1 Candidatus Uhrbacteria bacterium | reverse complement strand
GAATAAATTCAAATTGTTTATTAAAAAATTAGGCCCGGGTTTTATTACCGGTGCAGCCGATGACGATCCTTCAGGAATCGCTACCTATTCGCAAACGGGCGCGATGTTTGGCTACAGCCATCTATGGGCAGCGCTTTTTACATTTCCTTTTATGTCGGCCGTTCAGGAGATGTGCGGGAGAATCGGACTTGTCACAGGAAATGGTCTCGCAGGAGTCATACGAAAACATTATACAAAAAAAATTCTTTTCGTCGCAGTTGCATGTCTTTTGGTTGCCAATACTGTCAATATCGGCACTGATCTCGGCGCCATGGCCGCTGCAGCTCAACTATTATTGCCCATACCTTTTACGGTATTGTTGCTGGGCATGACTGCAGTCATACTGCTCCTTGAAATTTTTATTTCCTACGATAAATACGTAAAAATATTGAAATATCTTACGTTATCGCTCTTTGCCTATGTGATTGTTGTGTTTACCCTGCGCATTAATTGGAATGATATAATATTTGCAACGCTTATTCCTACTATTACCCTATCGCGCGAAACAATACTCAATATTGTCGCGCTGTTAGGCACAACAATTTCTCCCTACCTCTTTTTTTGGCAGGCAGACCAAGAAGCGGAAGAAGAAATAGGCTCCGGAAAAATCCTTGGGATTGGCAATGGAAAGCCGCGAGTGACCAAGCGCGATGTCGCTCGCGTTCGGGCAGATACGCTTGTCGGGATGTTTTTTTCAAACCTCATCATGTTTTTTATCATTGCAACGACGGCAGCAACACTGAATACGTACGGTATTACAAATATTGAAACAGCCGATCAGGCCGCAGAAGTGTTGCGTCCGCTTGCAGGCGATTTTTCCTTTATCCTTTTTGCGATTGGCATCATTGGAACAGGATTTTTGGCGGTGCCGATCTTGGCAGGTTCGGCCGCCTATGCCATAGCCGAGAGTTTAGGTTGGCGAGGGAGTTTGTTTCTCAAGTTTAAAGAAGCTCACGGATTTTATGGTATCATTACGATCGCTACGCTTATTGGACTTACGTTTAATTATATCGGGATTCCTCCATTTACCATGTTGTACTACACAGCAATTCTCAATGGCATTATGGCGCCGCCGCTCATTCTGCTTATCCTCCATATTTCCAACAATAAAAAGATCATGGGAAAGTATACGAATAGCCCACTTTCGAATATTCTCGGATGGATTGTGGGAGCGGTTATGATGCTTTGTGCTCTTGCATTGTTGGTGCTTTAGTTCTAACATTTGAGCATGCAAGTTACGAAAAAGAAGAAAAATCTTTATGACCAGATCGCAAGCTTTGTCTATGAGACAAGTATCCATAGCAGAACGCCTCGATCTGGTTTTTGGTTTTTAGGGAGCGGAAGCCAGTCGGTGGCAGAACATCTTTTCCACACGGCGATGGTTGCTTATGCATTGAGTTTTCTTGAACCAAAGGCAGACAGATCAAAAATTGTTCTCATGGCTTTATTCCATGACATTGGAGAAGGGCGAACATCTGACCAAAATTATGTTCATCAGCGATACGGCCGCTTAGCCGAGAATGAGGCAGTCAAAGATATCGCGCAGAGCGTGCCATTTGGTAATGAAATTTTAGAACTCTACAAAGAAGAACAATCGCGCAAAACAATCGAGGCCCGGCTGGTGAAAGATGCCGATACCTTGGAGTGGATCGCTACGCTGCGCGCCGAGGAAGTAAAAGGCAATACCAAGGCTCGTGAGTGGATCGCTATAGCCATACAGCGCCTAAAAACAGAGCAAGGAAAAAAATTGGGAGAGTTTCTCCGTGCGACACATCCTGACGCATGGTGGTTTGACGCCGGTGATGCGTGGTTTATCGACCGAAAGAAAAAAGACAAGAAGTGGGCGGGGAAGTAGTTCAAAACATTCTTTTAATCGAACAGATTCACTCTCCTGCGAGATTGAATTTTTAGTCCTCGCTCGTGATCCGCCTTCGGCGGAACCATGCTCACTCGCTGCGGATTATCGCTTAAAAGAATATTTTTCACTACTGTATGGAAGAAGGTAAAAAAATAGTTGCGATTAGCGGGGGATTTGACCCCATTCACATTGGCCATATTCGCTATATACAAGAAGCGACGCAATTAGGAGATGAGCTCGTTGTTATTTTAAACAACGATAATTGGCTTATGGCAAAGAAGGGCTATGTCTTCATGCCGCAGGACGAGCGCAAAGAAATACTTATGGCGATTCGTGGCGTTACGCGTATTGTTATCACAAAACATGAGCAAAACTCACCTGATAAAAGCGTGTGTGATGCTCTTCGAGAAATACAGCCCCATATTTTCGTAAATGGTGGTGATCGCAAGCCAGACGGAGATCCTGTGCCAGAAGTTGAGGTATGCCGCGAACTTGGCATTGAGATGGTGTACAACGTTGGTAGGGGCGGCAAGGTTCAATCGAGCTCGTGGCTCGCTTCAAGGAGCATGAAACATGGAGCATGAAACAAAAAAGTTATAAAAGGCGGGTAGAAACTCTCATGTATCTTTTTGACGGAGATAAGGTTTTGCTTGGTCTCAAAAAGAGGAGGCTTGGCGCGGGGCGTTGGAATGGCTTTGGCGGCGGGCAAGAAGGCGGCGAAACTCTCGAGCAAGCAGCTATTCGAGAAACCAAAGAAGAGATAGGCGTTGACGTGCAATCAACCCAATATCATGGTGTGATCGATTTTTATTTAGAGCACGCGGGTGAAATCCATGAGGTTCATATTTTTTCGGCTACTCAGTTTTCAGGAGAACCCTGCGAGTCAGACGAGATGACGCCCCAGTGGTTTTTAAAAACAGCTATCCCGTATGCTGACATGTGGCCAAGCGATGTTCACTGGATGCCGTATCTTTTGAAGGGCAAAACATTCAGAGGTACGATTAATTTTACCGACTATACAACGATACAATCTGTAGAGATACGAGAATTGTAAAAATCAAAAATCAAAGTTCAATATCAAAGTTAACAATTTTAAAATTTTGCATTGTCATTTTGCATTTTGATCTTTGCAATTTGAATTCAAAATAAAATAAAAGCACCCTT
>JACQRZ010000041.1 GCA_016206235.1 Candidatus Uhrbacteria bacterium | reverse complement strand
CTATTATACATAAAAAAAGCGATCGCGTAAAATATGTATGATAGAGGGTTAGAAATGTTAGAAACATTTTAGAAAAACAAAACCTCGGGCACTGGGCGCGAGGCGACTTTTTTCATCTCAATCCGCTAGTTTTCAATAAACGTTAATGCTGTATTCCATTTTTTATCAATCGCTACATCGCGGTTGCCTCCACCATCACGATAGACATCCCATACATCAACATCTGGCGAAAAATCGGATGCCTTTAACTTATTAATCAGCTCTTCTTTTTGATCGGCTGTATACCCATAGAAACGAATTTTTCTATAGAATCTAACAACGCCATGGCATGAATCGACTAGTTCGATATGCCTTGCTGCTTTTCGAATATTTTTTTCTGCGTATTCAATGAGTGTCCTTGCTTCATCTTCAGTTTCAACGATGTTTTCACTTGCGATAGTAAGTCCCCAGCCACGGTACCGCTCATCCTCTAAATAGAGGAGAACATTCTTTAAACCATCCTTATATCGCTCTACAGCACGCTCATTTTTCATTTCAGAATCGAAACGCCCTTCGCCAAATCTGAATGTGGAAGCATTACAATAGCCGAAATACAACGTTAACTCTGCATATATCTGTTGCATCCGTTACGCTCCTTACCTAACATATGGCATAAAAAGATACATAAGGGTGGCGCCGATAAGGCCACCTATGAAAAGGGATTTGAGATTATGTATTGTAATGAACGGTATATATATCTTTAACCTAAACATTTTTTGGACTTTATCCATGAAAGCACCTCCAGAAAAGATACATACCCTTTCTTTATCAGATGAACTGGCCGATGTCAACTACTTTACTCAATAATGCGCATGAGTTCTTCGAGTGTAATATAACCGTTCAATGCCTTGAGAAGGCCGTCTTCAAAAAGCGTGAGCATGCCATTGCTTTCTGCTTTTGCTTGGATTATATGTTCGTTTTTGTCAGACGCGATTAAGTGACTCATTTCTGAATCAATGTTGAGAATTTCAAAAACGCCAATTCTTCCTGCCGTTCCGCGTCCTTTGCATTTAACACATCCTTTGCTGCGGTAAAACGAGAGCTCTTCTGGCTTGGTGGTTGCAAGCACTCCTCGTTTTTGAAGCTTTTCAAGCGATTGATAGAGTTTTGCATCTTTATCGATACGATCAAGAAGCTCTTTGCTTGCAGAGTATTTTTCCGGGCAATAAGGACATATCATCTTTACCAAGCGCTGGGAAACAATGAGATTGAGTGTTGGCGCGAGCAAATACGGCTTCATGTCCATATTTTTGAGACGTGTGATTGCGCCAACAGCAGTGTTTGAGTGAAGGGTAGAAATGACAATGTGGCCGGTAAGCGCGGACTGAATAGTTATGGCTGCTGTTTCGCTGTCACGGATCTCGCCAACCATAACAATGTTGGGGTCTTGGCGCAAAATCGTTCGAAGTCCTGCAGCAAAGGTAAAGCCATTATCAACGTCCACTTGCGTCTGATTTACATGCGGCACCGCATATTCCACTGGATCCTCAATTGTCGCAATGCTTACCCCCTCGATATTCAAAAACTTGAGAAGCGAATAGAGCGTTGAAGATTTTCCTGAACCCGTTGGCCCTGTTACCAAAATGAGGCCGTACGGTTTTTTCATTTCTTGCTTGATCATCTCCACATACTCATCGCTGAATCCCAAATCGCGCAAACTTGTTTTTTGACGCGATTCATCGAGCACCCGCAAGCAGAGCTTTTCGCCATAGTAGGTGGGAATAATCGACACCCGAAATGAAATAGTCTCGGAGAAAATAGTCCGTGAAAAACGACTGTCCTTTGTCTGATGGTGCACGTCGGTGTGAATGCCGCTTTCATGCTTAATAATAGAAACGATTTCTTTGTGAATGGGCTCGGGCAGGAAAAATTCATCTTTTAAAAAGCCGTCAATTCTCATCTTGATGACTCCCCCGTCTTTCTGCGCCTCAATATGGATATCTGACGGCTGGGTGTAATACACAAACTCTATGAGCGAATGAAAGAGCTTTTGCACGTCTTTTTCCCACGATGTCTTTCGTTTCTTCTCATGGCGATTCGTAATATGGCGTGCCGATTTTTCGATCATTTTTTTGATCGCTTCGCTCACCGAGTGCTGATAATACTTTGACGCAAACTTAAAGCTACTTGTGCCCGTGAAGTATACGTCAATTTTCGCACGGCATTTTCGCTGCAGCGCGGCGATATTTTTTTTGTTTGACGGGTCAAGAAACGCTACTTTGACATGTCGTGTTTTGGGATCGTAGGCAAAAGGAATGGCTTTGTACTTGCCGACAACCGTGTCGTCAAAAAGATTGAGCACCCGTTCATCAATATCTATGGCTTTCAAATTTATATACGAAAAATTCAGTGCGCGCGAAACGATTTCATAAAACACGTGTCCTGCGATAATATCGCGCTCTTTGAGAATATCTTCAACAGGCACGCCAAGACGCTGGGCGTTTGTTACCACATCATTCCATGTGGCTTCGTCGATAACACCGGCTTTCAGCAATATTTTTTTAAGAGAATCGTTGGGGATAAACATACCTTACGAATTTCTAATATCTAATTCCTAATTTCTAAATAACTCAGAATATTTAAATTTATAAATTTGCCATTATTTAGTTATTGGAAATTGGAAAATAGACATTTTTTAAACTAGTTCATAGTATCCTCTCTTACCTATTTTTATCTTCATGCCAATTTCAAGTTTAGAAAAAATATGGTGCACATTCGTGAGTTTTTCGCCATTCACACTTACCGCTCCTTCGCGGATAAGATCGCGCAGCATGCTTTTACTTCGCTTTTTCTCGAGAGCAGCGCAAAGATCAAGAAGACCAATCGTTTTCTTGGGCAACTTGAGACTTTCAAGAAAACGTTCTTCAAATTCTTTTGATTCTAGACTTCGATTCTGAACTTGCGTAGTGAAATATTCTTCTGCCTTTTTTGCTAAAACAGTTGAGTGATAGTGCTCAGTAATGTTACATGCGAGTTCTTTTTTTACAAGCATAGGATTTTCGCCTTTCGCGATCCGTTTTTTGAGCTCTTGGCATTCTTTTTGGTCAAAACTGCTTGCGAGATCAAGATATTCCTCTATGAGCTCGTCGGGAATCGACATGATTTTTGCGTACATGGTATTGGCGTCTTCAGTAAGACCAACATAATTTCCTGCAGACTTACTCATTTTGTCTGAGCCATCAAGTCCGCGAAGAAGTGGCATGGAAATCACTACTTGTGGCCTTCTGCCATGTGTCTCTTGCGCAGCTCGTCCGACAAGACAGTTAAAAAGCTGGTCAGTGCCCCCCATCTCGATATCTGCTTGCACCATTACTGAATCGTAGCCTTGTACAATTGGATATACGAGCTCGTGCATGTTGATTGGAACGCCTTGTTTGAAACGATTGGTAAAGTCATCGCGCTCCAAAATGCGCGCGAGCGTGTGGCGTGCAATAATTTTAATAAAATCAGCAGCGCTCATCTTGCCAAACCATTCAGAATTTTTTCGAATCTCAACTTTCTTTACATCGACAACTTTTGAAAATTGCTTTAGGTAGGTTGCTGAATTTTTTTTGATCTCATCGTCAGAAAGTTGCGGACGCGCCTTGTTGCGCCCTGTTGGATCCCCGATTTTTGTTGTGAAATCACCGACAATCAAAATGATGGTGTGTCCCAATTCTTGGAACTGCCGCATTTTTTTGAGCACCACCGCATGCCCCAAATGAAGATCTGGAGCTGTAGGGTCGCATCCTAACTTGATACGAAGCGGGCGCTTTTCTTTTGAAGCCAAAAGCAGTTTTTCTTTTAAACCGTTTTTTGGAACGATTGTCGCAGTACCGTATTCTAATGCTTTTACTTGTTCGTCTATTGTCATAAAAAACCTAAAAGCTAGAAGCTAAAGATAAGTATACTGGTTTTTATAAAAAATTACACCTTCCGGAAAGACCGAAAGGTGCAAAATGAACTCTGCTACAACACCGCAAGGCGACGCGACTTGTGCCCGTAGGCGTCGGTCACTTCTTCGATTGCAAGACCCATATTGGGCGCGACGATGGCAGCGTGCTCGTTATCAAGAGCTGCATATACCTTTACATTATTCGGGCCCAACACTATTGGAGTGAACCTCAGGCCCTTCATAGTCATCATATTCTTGAAGACAACCATCTTCTGTCCCGTAACAACAGGACCAAAGACGTTTGCAAATGGTGGGGTATAGGACTCTGCCCACATACCGCCAGTCCAACTATACTGAACATCGGGTTTCGACTGCTCGGGCATGCCAGGCTTCCATTCATAACGTCCAAGCAGAACGTCTTGGGCAAACGACAACACAACATCCTGTGCTTGAACAGAAATCGACATAGCAACCACGCCAGCTGGAGGCGTAGTGGCCCCAGGAAGTGGATATGTCGGATAGTACGTATACCCAGGCATAGGCTGATTAATAACCCCGCCAGGATAATTAATATTGATAACAACATTGGTGCCAACGGGCAGCGAAGTGCCAGGAGTTGCGCTAGCACCGGGCTGAGCCATCTCACCACGAAGAGGGCCGCAAGCGGCGATAACGATAGCTGTAAAAGAACTAAAAATGACCGAGATTGACTTCTGTCTGATCATGGGTCGGACTCCTTTACAAAAAGAAGATTACGCTCATATAACCAAACACGTGGGTATTTGTCAAATGTTGTAAAGAGTAAAAAAACTCCTTTATTTTAAACTAAAGGAGTCATTTAAAGATAGTCTTGTGGATAAATAAATTTAGAGTTTAAAATTTAGAGTTTTCCCTAACTGCACATCCCGTGCAGCTTTGCGATAAGCACAATAGTCGCAGCTTGGCGATTCTTTTGGAGACGTATCGCTCAAAAGGCAACGGTACAGGTCAAAAAGCGTCTGTTCCACCCACCCATCGTTTCCTGTATAGGGAATGAGTTTGATATCAAACTCGAGTTTCGCGTCAAAACTTTCGGCGTCGCGCTTGCCATTGCAGTAGACAAAATAGCCTGTAGATGAAACTGAAAAGCCGTTTTTTCGCAAAAGCCACTGATAGATCTCCATCTGGCGCTTATAGCCATCTTGCCAGTCCGCATCGAGATTGACCTCTGTATCTTTAGACGTTGATTTGTAATCAACCACGATCAACTCCCCTTCTTTATGTACCCAAATATCATCAACGGCTCCAGTAATAAGGAGGTTGGTTGGCGCGTGGTGGTACTGCACGCCTTTAAAATTTTCACGCCACTCGTCGAGTTTTTCATGGGAAAACGGCACCGCATCGAGTCCGTAATGCTTCATAAGCGGATGCGCCTGGTCTTGTGCACGATGGATGTCGAACTCTTTTTTCAAAAGGTGGTCAACAGCCGAGTTCAGATTAAAGGGAAAACCCTGGGGCTGTCCTACGCCAAGCCTGCGATCCAAATAAAAACAGAGGGGGCAGTTCATGAACAGTTCGATTTTTGACCTCGAAAGCTTAAAGGGCTCTTTTGATAAGGGGTCAAAAATATTTTTTGTCCGTTTGCCGTTGTAGTAGGCACTCATACTTTTAGTTTGTAGTTTATAGTTGGTGTTTGGTAGATTTGTATTAACCTTATACCAGCTTTTTGTTTCTTGCAATTCTTTTGGAAGATTGCATAATTACAATATGCTGTGAACCCCTAAACGAAATAGAGACACTACAAACTATAAACTATAAACTACTCACTCGATGAAATTCTACGATATTTATAAAGAAGCGTACTCCAAGGAGGCGTCGGATATTCACTTAATCGTTGGCAAACCTATTCAGCTGCGCATTCATGGCGAGCTGCAGGATTTGGATACCCAAAATCTTTCCGACAGTGATATCAGCGGTCTTGTTGACCAAGTGATCACCGATAAGGCCCATAATGAATTGAAGACCGAGATGGATGCGGATTATGCCTACCAGTTTGGCAAAAACGAACGCCTCCGCATTAACATTCACTATGAACGCGGACGTTTGGCATTTACGGCGCGTATTATCAAAAACGACATTCCTTCTTTTGAGCAGATTGGTGTAGGAAAAATGGAAGAAAACCTGACCAAGCTGAACAATGGACTTATCATTGTTTGCGGCCCTACAGGATCAGGAAAGTCAACAACTCTTGCATCAATGATCGACCGAATCAACCAAGAACGGCATCGTAAAATTATTACCGTGGAAGATCCAGTCGAGTTTATGTTTGAGCACAAGCAAAGTGTTGTTGAACAGCGCGAAATCGGCATTGATGCGCCATCATTTTCTTCTGCGTTACGTACGATTTTCCGCCAAGACCCCAACATCATCATGGTCGGCGAGATGCGCGATAAAGAGACAATCCAACAAACGCTCCGTATTGCAGAAACCGGACACTTGGTCTTTTCCACGCTCCACACCTTTAGCGCGCCTGCGACGATCTTGCGCATTGTCGATATCTTTGAACCCCACGAGCAGCGGCAAGTAAAGGTGCAGCTCGCGGAAAACTTACGCGCCGTTATTTTCCAGCAGCTCGTACCAAGTGCAGACGGCAAGCGCGTTGCTGCCCGCGAGATCATGATCAATAATAGCGCAACGGCAAATATCATCCGCACCGGTAATTTTGAGCAGCTTGAAACAATCCTTCAAACAAGCTCCGATGAAGGCATGATTACTATGGACAGAGCTCTTGAGCGGTTGTATAAAGAAGAGAAAAAAATCACCAAGGAGACCTACGACAAACGGAAAGGCCGTGGCCGCGCCGGTTATTCGTTTTACTAGCGTTTTGCTACGAGAGCTTGACGTGAGCAATCGATTTTATTACGATACTACGCGTTGTTCTTTAAAAAGGAGGTCGCAATCATTGTGATTACAAAAAACATGAACAGAATTGCTGATATTGATGATGATCAATTCAAGATATTCCTTCGCGATTGTGAAAATCAGATCGTTCTACAAGAGCTCATGAAGCTACCATTTTTTGCCCAATACCTCATAGACGTGGATATAATTTCAATCGAAGAACTCAAACTATCTACACGCACATTCAACTCTTTAAGAAACATGGGTGTGAGAACAGTTAATGATCTTTTGAAAAAAACAGTTGACGATTTACTGAATACCAGAAATGTGGGAGTGCGAGCCGTTTCCGAGATCAATGCTGCTCTTGAACGACATACGTTGCCAACGTTTAGGATCCCTGAAAGACACCACAACAGTCACGGTGGATTATGGATGCCAAGAACCATTCAGCTACCCATTACGCAAGATGTGTGTTCATATACTGAAGAAGAGATGAAGCACTTTTTGTGTAGGCGCTACGGTTTTGAAGGCATTGAATTTCTTACCGGACTTGAAGATCACCCTCGCATTTCTTCACCTCGCGACTTTTCAGAAGCAGTGGTAACGTTTTCCGATCCACGGTTCACGTATAAACGAAAGATTGATGATTTAATTATTCACGCAAGTGCATGTATGAGGCTGTATGGCCTGCGTGACGCGCTTCTCTGTCATGCTCGGCAAAAAGAGCTTCCAATATTCAGAGCAAGGTATTTTGGATATCCAAACGGCTGGCAGATAACACTTGCTTTTCCGAGTACGATTCTCGTGGCTAACGGTAAGCTGTGTTTCCCGACATTACTCTACACGACAAAAGGAAACACGGGTGTATACTTGCGACGGTTCAATACATCGGTCTTTGAATCATCGTTATATTTTCCTCAGAAACGGAAAGAATCACAATAGACATCCGCGGGCGTCGTACTCGCGGATTTTTCGTTGATATTATTTAACCAGTTCGCCGTCGGGATAACGAGCGATTTCTGCTTGAGGAACCGTTTGGACATTTTTAAATGCGTAGCGGCGCTTCTTAAAGACATCTGCTGTTACCAATCGCTTCTTTCCATTTGCAATCAAATAGATAGTTGGTTCCGTGTCGCCCTTAATGAGTGTGCCATTGAGTGGTGGAATCGCGCTTCCGTGCTTCCATCCGACGATAACGTCGGCAGTAAACGTATAATCAGGAGTAATGCGACGCTGTTTGGCTACGAGTGGAGAAATCGCGTGCAGCTCCCCTTTTGAAAAAAGATACAGATCTCGTGTTTGGGTTACAGAAAAAAACGTTCGCTCTTTCGGTTCGGCAAAACCGTCAGTCGGTAGTTGTGCAACTTCCTCGTCGGGTAAGACAACAACGTCCCTGAACGTGTAACCGAGATTTTTGAACAGTTCACGTGTGAGCATGCGCAGTTGGCCGTTCTTTACAACAGAGACGGCTGGATTATGTTGCGCGCGCACGAGCGTGCCATCAAGCGGCGGGATAACAATGCCATTTGGCCAGTTTGCTACAATACTTGCTTCGAAAGAATAATCAGGCGTAATGCCCCGCTGCTTGGCGACAAACTTTGAAATCGGATGCTTTGCTCCATCCTTATAGAGATAGAGTTCGTTTGTTTTGCCAATCGAAAAGTAGGTATTTTCTTTCGGCGGCGGCGGCGTACCAAGGTCTATTGACGCAAGCTCATCATCGCGAAGCGTTACAATATCTTTTTTCTTGTACGCGTAGTTTTTAAATAGTTCAGGTGTCAGCGGCCGCCGAAGCTCTTGACGTATCGCATAGATCGTTTCGCCTGATGATGGACTTTTCACAAGCGTGCCATCGCGCGGGACAACATAGCCTTTTTTCTCATACTGATCAACTTGATCATCTGGGACGCGCACAAGCTGCTTTGCCACTCCATATTGGCGAAAGGTAAAGGGGCTAAACTTTTGCAAAACGCCGTTTTTGACCAAGTAAACATCGGGGGCTTTTTCTCCTCGCAGCACAGTGCCGTCAAGTGGCGAAAGTTGCGGCCCGAGCGAAAAGAGTGTTGCGTCGCTTTCGGAGATTGGAAGCGGGCGAGAACTGTCGATCTTGCGCTGGGAAAGCACAAACTCCGTTACCGGATGCTTGATGTTTTTTGCAAAGACGAAGAGTTTTCCTCCCACATTCACAACAGTGTTATCTTCCGGGCCATACACCGACCCGAGAGGGTACTCGCGCATTTCCGACGGTGATACGGTAACAGCATTGGCAAAATTGATTTTACGGCTCTCGGCGACAAACAATGGCAGCTGTTGACGATTACCGTTTTGTATAATGTATACGGTAGGATCATTGAGAAGACGCACGAGCGTGCCGTTGGGATATTTGAACCAATCAGTAAAAAATTTCCAAAAATTATAGTTACCATTAAATACATGGGGTGTATATCGATAGAGCGCTGCAGTTGCCTTATTGAGTAAGGTTACTGCTTGGGCTGCAAGTATGTTGGCGTATCCGCCGAGCGTATTTTCAACTACAATAGTATCGCCCACGCGGGCGCTTTTTCCATTCTGTGTCGGACCCCTGCCCTCAGATGCGGTAAACGATTTTGCCAGCGACTTTGCTGCGCCAAGATAACGATTTCCTTGGCTATCGACATTGCCGAACAGCTGGTAATAAAATCCCGGAAAGAGATTGCCGCATCCGGTGCTATCGGGACAGGCAAATCCCATGGCGCGATCGAGCGCTTTTTGAAGATCCCGAAATGTGGTGCTGGTAATGAGCCCCTGCTCTTTATTGAGGGTCACGAGTATTACTTGCGGGTTGATGTTTGCTTGGCGCGAGGCGTCCCAAATGAGCTCAGCTGCCGTGCGCAATCGCGGCAAACTGGGTTGCGGATCTCCAAGTGCGCTTTTGAGCGCTGAATCATAGGGTTCATTGAGTTTTACCAAAAAATCAGGCGATGTTTGTGCGAGAATGCTGTTTTTTGATTCGAGAAATGTTTGTATACCCTCAGGCCCGCCAAAAGTTTGGGTATCAACAAAAACACTGTCAGGAATAAGGAGTCCTGGATTAAATTCAGGCCGTACCGCAAGTTGGGCATATACGCTCGCGGGTGAACTTAAAAAAGATACGATCGTAAGTATTGCAAGGAATTTTCTCATATGCTAACCCCCATACGATGCTTATCAAGGAATAGTTTCATTGTACCCCTAAGTATAGCACAGACGATTGGCCTCATTGGCTCTTGTTCTCTATTTTAAACAGAAGGCTTGGCATAAAACTTCCGCCGCCATATCCATCTGATGTTACCACATACGTTGCAGTGCCATCGGTAGCAATTCCCTGCACATCGCGGTATGCTCGCAGAAACCGTATGACCTGCTGAATCTCGCCCTTGGTATTCATTTCAATGATTGTTCCAGCGCCATTGTCAGTAATGAGAAGTGTTTCTTTGCTCGTCATTGCGAGATCTTCTGGATGAATGAGTTGCGCGACTTTCTCTATCGACGTTTTATAGCCAACCTTAAACACTGCTCCACTCACATCATCTGTTACGAAAAAACTTTTTAATTTCTCACTATAGGTAATACCTTCCGGCGATTTCCATTCAGGGTGCTGGGGTCTCCAGCTTTCTGGTTGCTTTCCTTTCCGAAGGCGAATTATTGTTTGTTGTGATTCATCAATCACATAGAGTTCTTCGCCCACAGCAACAAGCGCTTCTGGTTGGACTAATCCTGACGTACTATCCCACGCTACCTGCCAGCCTTCTTTTGTGGTATAATGATAAATTGTTTTTTTCATGCCAGAAGAAACATACACGCCTGAATCGGTTGCTGTAACGCTGTCAGTATCTGCGAGAAGATTCTGCGAATCAGGAAGCGTTCGCGTCTCGCCATCTTTATACTGAAGAACAGAACCAGCGCCTTCATTTCCAACCAACACGCCCCATGATGGATGATAAAACAGATCGTCGGCATGCTGTAATCCTTGTGTGGGTCCCGCTAGAGCATCGGTCTTGCCGTTTTCTGTAGCTGATAAGGCTTTTGCTCCAAACGGCGCGCTCACAAGAAATACCCCGCAAAGCACAACAGCAACTCCCCCTATGCCATAGGCTACCCGTAACGGCGCGAAAAAAGAAAAACGAAAACCCGATTGTCCGAAACGACGCTGAACAAGAATGAGCGCCAATCCTGCAAAAAATAACGTTGCTGCCGCTTGTTCAAGCACTTCTTCGATCGAGTTAAACATGTTTCTCGGATTCCAAAAAAGCGTCCACTGATCAGGCACAATAAACCCTTGCTCGACACGAGATGAAACAAATGCTTTTATTTTTGAAGAGGCTACCATATCAAGAGTGTCGAACAATGTTGAGAAAAGATACACGAATCCTCCTGCGCAAAAAACGCCAATAGCAAAAAAATGATCGCGGTACTGCCGAAACAACGTAACAAGCGCGACAGCTACTACGCACAAACCAACAACGGCATATCCCACCGTAATTAAATCGGTAACGACATGGGGAAGATGCGTGCTTTGTTCAACTCCCTGCCCTATCCACTCGTGCAGCTGAAAAACCTCATCAAACGCCCCAAAAAGAAAGCCACTGCCAATGACGAACCAGAGCGCTGTTGCCGCTTTACTACGCGCCTTCCATGCGTGATACGCAAGGATGCACGCTGCTACGGATGCGGAAATAAGAAACATGAATGTTGTGTAACGGATCCATGAATACTCTTCCATAAGCCGGCTGCTGGTATCGCCCACAAATACGATACCAAGCATAACGCAAGACACCGCGCACACGGTCCAGACAAAACGATGGTGAAATGCTCCTTTTGCAACAATCCATACGTACGACGCGATAAGCGCAAAAACCATGGCTAGTAAAAGTCCGAATCTGATAATTGCTTCGTATGGCAGGATTATTGAAAATGTTCGTTCAAGAACAGCAAAAGCAGGCAGAAATAAAGAAGCGAGTGCCAAAAAGAGAGGGATGAGAACAGCGGCCAACGCCATTGTTCTGAGCCACTGCAGCGAACACACGATAAAAGGCGACGATGCAATGCCATTCGGGTAAAGCCGCGCTGGCACAAACGTATGACGACTGGGAAACTGGAAGGCATACGCTCGGGCGAAAAGCACTGCAAACGCGTTCATTAACGCACCGGCGAACAACGATTCGCCAAGGAGCAAAAACGATTCTTCTAAAATAATGAACGTTGGATAGGCTGCCAAAACTCCCATTTTGAGAAGCTGCCCTCCGATGTATTCGAAGAAAAGAGTTCCGGTAAATAACGTGAGTCCGGCGGCCGACAGCCACCCCGAAAACGCGTGAATATGAAAAAGACTCCGAACCGATGCAATAAAAACCAAAAATCCTAGAACAATAAGAGGACTAAAATAGAGGAGCCAATTAAATGATTCAAACGCTCCTTGCATCCCTGTCCAATGGTTGACGACAAAGCCGATACGCTCATGAAGCATCACCATGTCATCCATGGCGAGATAAAAAAACATGAGGCCAAGAGAAAGCCATACCAACTGCCATATCGCAGGAACCGCTCCCTTTTTGAAGAGGAACCAAAGAAAAAACGCCAAAAAACCGCTTCCCATAAGCTGAAAACCTGAAAACACCGCCTTCAGGCTTTGCTCCTTATCAAGGTCAAAAAAACCTAATTGCGAGCGAAAAAAAATATGCGCACCAACCAGCAATATGTCAACGAATAAAAGAATGACGAGTGTATACAGTGAAACATGCCTTTTTTTCAATCCTTGATTCATGATTCATGATTCATGATTCTTCCAACATACCTTATCGAACTGCACCCCCTATTGTCTAGCGACTTTTCCACAGTTAAAACAAGCCCCAAGGATGGGGCTTGTAACGCGTGTTGTCCGCCAGATTCAGCGCTCATTCAAGAACGCGTCATCGCCGTTTTGATCTTGTTGCTGCCCTTGACCATTATCGATTGGCCGGCGCTCAAAACCTTGTGGTAATTGGAATTGGAATCCTTTTTCACCTCTGAATTCTGGTTCACCTTGATTTACTCCATAGTCCTGAAGCATATCCTGAAGCTCTTCACGAATATCAAAGGCTTCTTCTACCTTATCAACAAGATCGTCAGGATCAAACCCCTTTGTTTTTACAAATTGTGCAATTTCATCAACATTCGTCTTGAGCTGAGCTAAGAGACTCTCTACTTGTGCCGTATCAACTTTTTTCTTCTTCAACTTTGCAATTTCACGGCCATATCGAGAAATCTCATTCTTTGCTTCTCGTAACCCCCGACTTACATCAAGGACAGTCTCGATCGTGCGGCGGATATTATGGAGATTGTCCATCTCACTATAAAAGCCGTCATCGAGCTTTTCAAATGCTGCTTTGGGATCGGTTTTTGCGACTTTTTTTGCCTCGCTCCAAGCCTCTGTCATAGTTGTAACTTGGGCATTCAACTCTGCTATCAGCTCAGAAAGATCGAGTTTTTTATTTGCTTTTGCCCGCTTTTCTAATTTTGATGCGTCGCGAGTCATAATCTTGAACTCCCTATCTGACCGCTTGAGCATTTCGCATAAGTTGCTGAGATCACCCATCTTAGGACCCCATTCTTGCATTGCACTGCCCACATCCATAATCTCGCTCATAGCTTCTTCAAGCTCATCAGCAGTTTTTGACGTATTGATTTTTGAAACGACTTGTGGACCCAAATCAAGCGCTTGGGTCAGTTCAAGTGGCATGCCAATACCGCATTTCTGAAGATGAGGCTTGATTTTCTTTACCATATTTTGCGTCATCTTCAGCCCTTGTTCAAACTGCTTCATTCCTCGTTTCATATCCTGAAATCGGCGTTCGTCCATTTTTTGCTGCTGCGCCTTCATCTCTTCCTCACTTGGACCTTCGTTGAACTCGCCTCTCCGCTCTCCCATCATTCCGCGATCATCACCGCCAAACTCCCTTCCTTGACCATCTCTCCTCTCTCCTTGAAATTGTCTTGAATCCCCTTGTCTTTGCCCTCGAAATTGATTTTGAAAATCTTGACCATGAGAAGATTGCTGTTCTCCTTCTGGGGGACGGAACATATCAAATTGAGCAAGTGTGATTGTTGCTGAAAATAATAAGCCAACGCCAACGCCAATGAGTGGAGCTTTCATGTTCATATAAAAATAAGTGGTTACCTGTTATTTCTTCGCGCCAGAGTAGGCTATCGCGCGGACGGCATCCCAAGCCGTTGCCGTGACTGGCGCTCTCTTAAAGATCACCTTGTAGCTCTTGATAGCTGCTGATTCATTCTTCATATTCCTGTTGGCCGTTCTCAAGCCATAGGCCATGACCACAACTGCCGCGTCGTCATTCGAATTTTTACGATCTGGAGCGCGATTGTAGATTGCCTTGAACGACAATTCCGCACGTTTTTCTGCCTTTTCGTTTTGCTGGCTTGGGAATCTGCCGTTTGCGATCTTCACGACATCCTGCCACTCTGCTTCGTTTGCAGGAAGCTGTCCAAATGCTGCCTTGTAGCTATTCACAACGCCTGCGCGCTCCCCTGCTCCAAGCTGCATGGTTGTTGGCGTACCGTCGGCAATAAACTTGGTTGCAACCGCGGCTGTTGCGCGAGTCACACTTGCCGGAACGACCTTGTCGATCACCGTAAGGACAAGATCGGCCGGATTGGTTGTAAGGAGTGATAACTTCTCTTCCTTGCTCAGCATTCCTTTGTCGAGCAGTTTTGGAAGCTCTTTGACAACTGAAGAGAGTGATTTTGCTTCCTCAACAATGGCTGCAAGCTGGGCAACACGGTCGTGCGCTGCACCAGCAGGTGTTGACGTTTGAGTGGCAGGAGCTTCTGTCTTTGCCGCTGGAGCAGGTGTTGAGGCGGTAGGCGATGGTGTTGGCGATTTTTCTTGCGTCGATGAGTTCGTATTTGGAATTATGATCACTGCTCCACCCGAGCTACCACCAGCGCTTGCAGTAGCCGCTGTAACAGACCCTAAAATACCGAAACTTGAGAAGTGGCTAACCGATGCCTTCAAGATATTATTCACGGTATCAACGACTGTCGGAAGCGTTTCCCATGTTTGCGATGTCGTATTAAATGTTGAGATTGTAAGCTTTGATTCTTCCACACCTGCCGCGGTTACATCTGCATCAGAATAAGGAATTTCGATAGTGAGAGGGTTATTCGTGTCAGAAATCTTTCTTCCACTCGCATCTTTTGGCGTAATATCGTATCCGTGTTTTCCAACGGTTTTTTGGTCAGAGGTTATGGCGAATCCCGTTAGCGTTGGGTCTGTTTTCATTTCTATGCTAGCTGTTGAGGAATCCGTTGTTGAAAACGTATTTGCCGGAATCGTAATTGCAGGCGCCTTGCCGCCAACCTCTAAATCATTGAATTTCAGTAATCCTCCAGAAGAAAGCGGGAATGTTCCTGAACCGCTCTTTGCGGTAAATCCTGAAATGTCACTTGCAAGCGACAATGTTGGTGCTGCGCCAGAGAGCGAACCTCCCGATACCGTAACTGTTGATTCAATAGATTGTTTTCCATTGTCTCCAATTGCTTTAACCGTCCACGTGCCATTTGGCAGATCGAGTGATGCATTACCGGTTGTTGAATCTGTTTCGGCAACGATGGTCTTTGTTCCATTTGTTGCAATAACTTTAGCTTCACCGGCATACGCGCTACCCGATGCCTGAACGAGAATCGTTACATTTTCACCTGAAGCCCCAGATGTTGGAGCCATTGCAATTGGCGCAGAAAGGGTAAGGTTGCCACCTGAGACTGTTGCAGTCGTTGTTGCTGGTTCATACCCCTTCTTTGTCGCTTTTACGTTATAGGTTCCCTCTGGAATGTTTGATCCTGACAAATTAGTATTTGTTCCTGCCTGATTTCCTGTTGGCACGGTAAATGATGCCCCAGCAGTGCGATCGGTGAAGGTGACTGTTGCGCCTTCAACATTTGATGTTCCATCGGTAACACGACCTGTAACGCTGCGAAGTGTTGGTACAGTGGCCGTAAGCGATGCGGTACCATTGGCTGCAAGCGTAACGGCTGACGAGCTCAATGTAAGCGGTCCTGTCTTATGACTGCCACATCGAACGGTATAAGAGCCAGCTGGCGACTTGAGAACTGCTGATCCGGTCTGAATGGGAGCGCCAGACCCAAAACCATTTGCATCGCTTGCATCGCAGAATCCTTCGGTAAGCCCTGTTGCGGTAATAGTTATGGTTGCCGATTCTCCTGCCTGGGTGAAATTCTTTGTCTTCGTTGTTTCTCCTGGCCCAAAGGTAATCGTTGAGCGCCCAAGAGACCCGACTCCTGGAGCATATCCATCACACGTCAATGTCGTTGAACCGCTCGATGCCAACTTTACTTTTATCGAATACGTTCCGTCGGCGCCTGTCTGAGCGTTATTTCCACCGGTTGATCCTTGGCAGTTCACAAATGCTCCTGAAACATTTGATCCAGATTTTGTCACTGTTCCTGAAATAGTGCCAAAATCTGCGGCCGTTGCTGCTATATGTTGTCCTGTGAGCGATGATCCTGATACTGTTATTGTCTTCGTTCCTACTTCACCGTACGCTGGCGCGAAAGCACGTACGCACCAAGTACCGTTCGATACATAGAGCGTGAAATTACCGCTTGAATCTGTTGGTGTATCTGCAAAACCTCCTGCTGACCTCGTAGAATTCTGGAAATCACATGCATCAGTACCGCTGGTAATAGTCCTCTTCTCTGCTTTGACATGAGCGTATCGAATACCATTGCCAGACTCATCTTTTACGGCACCCGAAATAGTTGTTGAAGACTTGACCATCTTGAGTGTGAGCCCAGCCACATTCGCGCCTTTTACGTTGGCGGTTTCGCTGCTCGACGGAGGAAGTCCTGGGCCATCTGCACGTACTTCGTAGGTGCCATTGATGACATTCAATGTAAAAGTTCCGTCTGATCTTGTTTTGGCAAAAGCGCCCTGACAATCAGTAGCTGTTCCATCGCTTGCAAAACAGCCTACGGGGAACGCATGCACATACACATTGGCGATACCGTTTGCTGACCCATCAACCACGGTTCCGGTAATGGTTCTGTTTGATGTCTGTATCGCAAAGGTCAGTGCCTGGTTTGCACTCATCGTAACCGTCTGATGCTTAGGGGGCATGAACGTAAAGGTTGGTGGTGGTGGTGGCGCACCGTTGCCAAACTGCTCAAATGCAATATGTGGTCCAACACCGCATTCATATTTTTTGTCTTGCTGTAATCTGAGCGTTGCCGTTCCTCCACCAGTACCATTCAATGTTACTGCTTTCATAGTTGGCGCTGAGAATTGGGAGTCTGTGGTACCTGCGTGGCAGAACACATCAACTATCTCATTTGCCGGCCCACCGCTAATCGTCACGGTCAATGTTCTTGAGTCGCCTGCGGCTGCCATATCTTTATACTTGAATTCGACACCGGTCTTGTTCGCAGAAGCAAGGGTTATCTTTTGCATAGGTGGAGCACCACCAGTATCTACAAGCCGTGTTGGATCTGGCGGCAGGAAACAACTGTACTCACCCGCGGTCAAACCTGTAATACTCCACGCGCCATTCACATCGGTAGAAGCTTCCTGGTTGCCCATGAATGCGGCTGCCGTAGCACCAACCATAAATCCTCCCATTTGACTGCATACAACTTTTACATTTGCAATAGCCGTATCTCCGCCACCACACGTACCACCAGATAGTGAACCCTTACAAACCTTTCCTGAAATAGACAACGCGCCACCTTGTTGGATGTTAAATGGAGCTGGATTAATTGTCTGTCCGATTTTCACGCTCGTGTTATCTTTGACAACTGCTGTAATGCGCAAGTTCTCTGCTGCCGTTGTTGGCGAGGTAATGCGGTCGAGTTCAAAACGAATCATCGAACCACTGGCAATAGCTGCACCTCCTGTGGTAATCGTAACTGTTTTTCCAGTAGTGTCGGTGGCTGCTGTTGCTGTTACTACTCCTGTCTCCTGTTGTCCGTTTAAATCCGCATTCATAGATGACTGCGCAGTAGGAACAAGCCGTGCATTGCCGTCACCATTGCTCATAGTAAAACCAGACGGAAACGTAAGAAGGATAGTTGAACCAATTGGCAGAGCGCCTGGCGCAGGAAACTCTACCTCAACGCTTGTTGATTTGTTTGTTGCAGCAGCTCGAGGCTGAATGCGCATTGGTTTTTCCCAGAAGCTTGCCGCTGTTTGTCCTCCCATACCGCCAAAGAAATCGTTGCTTGCAATTCCTCCTCCACCAAGAAATCCGCCAGTCGTTGCTGCGTTCAAAACCTTAAAATTGGCAATATTATTACTACTTGAGGTGTCAATAGCATTTCCTGCTAAATCACTTGCTGATGTAATAGTGGCTTTACACGTCTGATCGACCGGAAGCCCCAAGTTTTGAATTTCAAGCTCGTTGTTTGCGGCACGATATTGTGCTGGCTTGCCGTTGAGCGACACTACAACTCCAGTTGGACACTCAAGCGCGACATTGGTTGTATTTACATTGCCTCCAGCGATAAGATCTCCAGGTCGCATTGGTTCGCTGAATTTGACAACCAATTTAAAGTTGTCTGCATCAGCAAATTGTACTTTTGGAGCACCGGCCACTGGATCTGCTGCAGCACCTGTGGTGAAACAATTTGCAGAGGTGGTAGCTGCAAATGCATTGCCAGAAACATCCTTTACGCCACCAGCGCCTCCAACAACTTCAAAACAATACTTGGTAGTTGCTGCCAATGAGTCTTGTGCAATAGGACTCAAACGAGCTGAATTGTCGAAATGATCATATCGGAATGCAAATTTCGTGGCGTTTGTGAGTCGCGTATCGCCTGCTTCACACCCGGCTGTACCTGCTGTAGAGTCTTGGCACAAACGAACAGTATTCAAAGAGACAGTTCCCGGATTTAATCTTTCTGAAAACCGAACGATTAATTCACTTGAGAATGGGGAAACATTTGTAGCCGCGTTGAGAGGTGTTGTTGCATTTGCTGCTGCCAGTGCAGGGGCAGTTGTATCAGCTGCCACAGTACGAAATCGAGTACATCGATCACCAGGTAATGATTGATTTGCGCTATTTTTTACAGCTTTAGCATCTGGCGCACCTCGAACACAAAGATCATACTCAACCGCCGACGCTCCATCCGATGCTACATCAAGATTTGCTGCTGGATTAATGGTTAGTTGACGTGAAGGAGCATCCCAACTAAAGACACACGTTACGCCAGTTGTACACACTTCGGTTGTCGGTACAAAATTTTCAATTTTTTTGAGACTTAGAGCACACGTATTACTTTGGCAGAAATTAAGATCTCCGGCTTGTGCTGAACCACCCGCGCCGGTGTTGAAGTTCATATTCCCATCAGGACCCATAGAGAAGCCGACGACAAGGTTGCCGCTTGCAGGGAAATCTGAACCAGCGAATGGTACTGTTGACATCACTTGCGGAGGAGTAGTATTGGCACTTGCTATCACGCTACCTGTTCTAAATATACGGTCAACTTGAGCAGCGAGCGGAACGTTACCGACATTTGACTGAACGCCAGTGCCAATACGGAATCGGTACGTGGTATTTGCTGGTAATGGATCGTGGTTACAGACAATTTGGGTTCCACCGTTGAGAGCAACTGACGTACAAAGGTTTGCGCCTGTGGTGCCGGGACATGAGTTGGCGTCACTCGTTCCAGTACATGCCAAAAGCGAAACGTTTGCTGTTGTCACAGTACCTGCATTGATAGGAACAGAGCCCATAATATCAATAATGGCCTGATCGGGAACAAAATTTTGCCCATTTCCCGGACCGCCACCAACAAGAGTAAAGGTCGGATTATTAATAGTGTACACGGGAGTATACGTATTGTCCTGGAAACCAACGTCAGCGAATTGAGGCGACAATTGAACACCAAAGACAAGTCCCAAACCTATTGGATACACTAGTCCAAAACCAGTTCCAGCTGGTAAAGTCAGTGCAAATTTGTGGTTATGGCCTGGATTTGCCGAGGTGCGAATCACGACAAAAACGTCAACGCCGTTAGCTGCAAGCGAAACCGGATTTGCTGGATGAAGCGCAACATAATGCACGCTATGAAGCGGCTGCACGGCATTTGTACAACCCGTAGAAGTTTCGTTTGGGCACGAGGCTATTGTTATGCCAGATGGCGACGGCTGGCCGAATACCGGAGCAGATCCTGCGCCATTGAAAAGCAGCTGCGAACTCGTCATGCCGCTCGGACCGTCAGCTGTTACCATATACCATAAAGGAACGGTGGTGGTGAGACCATACATAACACTGCCAATATCGATGAGCCCATTCGTTGATGTCCGTAATACAACGGAAGGATTAAACGCATTTACTTTACTGATGCGATAGATTTGTCCAGGCTTAAGTGGAACACCGTCAACTGCAAAAACTCCTGCTGCAAGGGTCGCATTGGTAACAATTCCTAGTTTGGTTGCTGAATTGCCACTACCGCTTCCATTGTCTCCACTTGGTCCTGTAGTCGCGTATGCCACAAAATCACCAACCTGAGGATTATTGTACGCACCGACAAATGTAATATTGCCATGCGCTGGAATGGTCATGACGCTTGTCGATTGGGTAGAAATTTTACTCATACGCACATTTGTCCCGTTTGCTCCGAAATATCGCGAACTAAAAAGTGTTTCAAGTGTGCTGTTTGCTGCGGCATTTTCAAGTGCAATTTCAAAGAGCGGCGCCGTGCCCGCACCCGTCCGTTTGACCAGCACGACATCGCCCGCGAGCAGATTTGAATTGTTTGAAGAAAATTGCGTTGTGCTACTAGCGCCATTGAGCGTAAATAAGCCTGTTGCAGCTGGTTGGAAAATGGAAACCTGTGAAGTGGAAAATACTGGTTTGCTCCCCTCATTGTCCAAACGTAGGTCATTACTTGCAATGCCACCAGCTCCGCTATTGCCGATCGTAACCATGTGCCAGTCGTAGGTTGTCAGACCGTTCACGCGATAGTCTGTAAAAAGAATATCACCAGCATTTAACGTCGCGGATGTATCTGAAGAAGGCGCAGATGCCGTTGGGGTAAGCTTGATAAATCGGTCGTTAGAATCGTTAATGGACGGGGGTGCAACCAGCGGAACAAGGGTATCCTGCGCATCAAAGGAATTGACGGTTCCAGCCGCCTTATTATCCTGGTATAAAGCAATGCCCGAAGTGGCAGAGTTTGCTGCAAGTGGCGCAAGATCGGCAGGAGTGAATCCGTTCCATCCGTCAATATGAAGGATGATCTGTGAGATGTTTTCCCCTGCATTTGGCTGCATATCAATCGAAAATGCAACCGCTTGCCCACTTGAAGCGCCCAGCGTGACAGCCGCATTTCCTGTAGTTATATTTATACTAACAATAGCCGCATCAAGCGCCCTAGGCCCGAGAGACCACAAGGTCATTGAGGCGATGGTAAGGTACGAGATACCCCTTTGAAATGATCGAAAAAAACGAGTCTGAGGTGTATACATAGATAACGTATAAATAAAAATGAAGACTTACACGTCTTCACCGTATGTATGAATTAAAATACGTGGAAAAAATTTTTTCCGCATGCCCTTAGTTTATCACAAAAAAATACCGTCAAGAGACGATATCTGTGTATAACTTATGAACTTGTAGCTTTTAACTTGTAGTTTGTAGTGTTGGTCTTTTTTCTGTCTTCAATCTCGATAAATCCCTCTCGTGCAAGGTCAGAAAGTATCCCTCGAATACTTTCTTTTGATCGATATTTCTCCAAAAAACTATCGTTCAAAGAATACTCATGCAAAAGGACAAGATTTGCGCTTTTGCGAGTCATAATATAATCGAGCATTTTTGCACGGGCATAGCGTCGAGAGCCTTCAAAACGCGATTGGCGAGTATAATGGCGACTTTTTCGATTGGGATTATTAATGTCTTTCATGGCTAAAGCGCCATAGTCCATGAGCGCGCTATACCATTGATGCGGATCTTTTTCCCAGAGGGCTTTTTGGACCATGGGTAGAATATCGACATCAGAAACAGTCTTCTTGTTGCCAAAAAAGAAATGAATGAAGATTCGACGGATGTTTGTCTCGATAAAAGCAACGGGCGCGTTAAAAGCAAAGGCGCTTACAGCCCGTGCCGTATAGGGGCCAACTCCTGGCAAGGATTCAATATCTGCAATACTTTTTGGAAATACGCCCTTAAAATCGTGTACTATTTTCTGAGCAGCCCGCTGAAGATTGAGCGCACGACGATTATATCCAAGACCTTTCCACACCTTCAGGAGATCTTGTACGGAAGCAGTTGCAAGTGCTTTTGGCGTAGGAAACGCTCGTAAAAATTCTTTATATTTCCTTATAACTCGATCGACCTGTGTCTGCTGGAGCATGATCTCAGAGACGAGAATACGATAGGAATTGCGCGTTTTTCTCCAGGGTAATGCGTGGCGCCCATTTTTTGTATACCAGTTCAAAATAATAGACTGAAATTGCCGTATGCTCATTCTGGCTTTTTTTCAATTGTCGGAGCAACAACACGATCTCCTATGGATATGCCAAAAGTGTCTACAAAGCCAGCATTCGTTTCAAGTACGTATCGCACTGGCTGGGCGGGAGAAAACATGTTGGGAAAACTTGCGGGCGAGACGTTTTTGGCTAGATCCGTAACAACAAATGCATTATTGATCCATATAATATCAAGCGGGAAACTCATGTCTTTCATCCAAAAACTTGGTGTCCGCTCCTCGCCAAGATCAAAAAGCATGCCACGATCCTGAGGTAATGACGGTCTTCCAGAAAGGCCTCGTGCAAGTTCGCTTTCGGTTGTTACCACTTCAACCAAGAGCGCTCCGTCGCGGATTGCCAACGGTACAAAGTCTTCTGTAGATTCCTTGACGCTTTGAATTGAGGCGCTTTGACTAGAGACGAAAGGCTGCTGGGATGGGACGGGTGCTTTTTTTAAAAATCCTTGCACCAAAAAATAGCCTCCAAAGATAAGAACGAGAAGACACACAATAAAAAAGAGAATCGAGAAAATACTTTTTCTCTGTGCTGATAGGTTTACGAGCATACACTTTATAGTATAGAAAAAATGGAAAAAATCAGCAATGTATTAGAGCCACTTGTTTTTGATAAACACACCTACAAGGGCAACAGAGATGAGGATAATAAAAATGACAACACCAACAAATGCAAATGGGGACTGAGAAAATGGCAATATCACGTTCATGCCATAGAGACTTGCAACCATAGTCGGCACGGAAAAGATAATGGTAAGGGCAGTGAGCAGTTTAATGACCTTATTCAAATCATGCGTCATGATTGCCGAATACGCCTCACGAATGTTCACAATCGTTCGGAGATTGGCAGTACACATCTCAATCAACTGTCCTTTATTCAAAAAGAGGTCTTCAACCAAATCCTCGTCATCCTTATAGAGTTTTAAAAATTTTCCTGAAAGTAAGTTGCGCAAACTGGCTCGTGTTGGAATAAGTGCGGAAAGAAAGTCGTTCAACACCTCCTCAAAAACAATAAACTGCACGATGTCTTTATTGTTGATGTTTTCTACTTGCACGCGCGTACGACGAATATCGCGACTGATATTTGAAAGAAACTGATTATAACTCGTGTAGATTTGAAAAAAAAGCTGTAGAAAGAGCTTTGTTTTTTGTGTTGTAAAAAAATCGATCTCTCCGGCGGTAAACCGATCGATCAGATTAAAACGCCGTTGCGTAATAGTCATGAAAAAATCTTCCGCGACAATAATGAGAAGAGGTGCGGTAAAAATACGGTCATTTTTGCTAATGGGGTATCGCGTGAAGATATACGTTACTGTTTGCTCAACCTCAATACGTGGCACTTCATAAAAATCAGTAGCATCACGAAGGATCCCTTCGTCAAGGTTGTAGCGCGTGGTTATTTCTTTGATTTCTGCCTCCGACGGGCTTTCAACATGAATCCATGAGCCCACCTTGAACTCTTCAAGAACACGCAAGGTGTTTTCTTTGATGTTTTTGTAGTAAATGGTGAGCATATAGGCTAGCTTTCAGCTTGTAGCTTGTAGCTTGTAGCTTGT
>JACQRZ010000001.1 GCA_016206235.1 Candidatus Uhrbacteria bacterium | reverse complement strand
TTGTAGGACTGCCCAACGTCGGCAAGTCAACACTGTTTAAGGCGCTGACAAAAAAACAGGTTGATATCGCAAACTATCCCTTTTGCACGATTCAACCCAATACCGGCGTGGTGAAGGTTCCTGATAATCGGCTTGATCAATTATCTCGACTCAATAATTCAGCGCAGATCATTCCTGCAAGCATTGAGTTTGTTGATATTGCAGGACTGGTGAAGGGCGCGCATAAAGGCGAGGGTTTGGGTAATCAGTTTTTATCACACATTCGCGAAGTCGATGCCATAGCGCATGTCGTGAGGGCGTTTGTCGACAAGGATGTGGTGCATGTATCTGGTGCGCCAGATCCAAAAGGAGATATTGAAACGATCAATCTTGAACTTATTTATGCAGACATGGCAACAGTTGAAAAACGTATTGCATCGGTACGATCGCAACTTAAAAGCGGTTCAGATAAAAAAATTGAAGAGCTCCTTGCGCTTCTTGAAAAACTGAAAAGCACGCTTGACGCAGGAAGGCTTGCAAGCACCATTGAGCTTACTCTGGAAGAAAAAAAGAGCATACGAGACCTTAGTCTCTTAACTCTGAAGCCATATATTTTTGTGTTGAATACCGACGAGTCTGGAAGTGTGGATGCGTCACTTGCCGATGTGATTGCCGAAAGTACGCAAAGCGCAACGTCAGTAACGCTTTGTGCAAAGATTGAGTCAGAAATGGCAGAGCTTACCCCCGAAGAGATTGCAGAGCTTGGACTTGCCAGTACCGGCCTTGATACGCTTATTCGAACTGCCTATGAAACATTGTACCTCATAACGTATTTCACTTCGGGGCCAAAAGAAACGCGGGCATGGACGATAACGAGAGGCACCAAAGCCCCGCAGGCAGCTGGAGAAATTCATACCGATTTTGAAAAAGGATTCATCCGAGCCGAAGTAATCAATTGGAAGGACTTGGTTGATGCTTGCGGTGAGTTGGCAGCCAAAGAAAAAGGACTCATCCGTCTCGAGGGCAAGGAATATGTTGTGCAAGATGGAGATGTAATGGTATTTCGATTTGCTTAACTCGTTTTTTGGAAGACTATGAGTTCACGCGCGACGTGTTGTTCGGGACGAGAGTAGAGAAGTGTCTTTCGTGGTGTCGCGCGAGAGACGAGTGGTTCGTACTCGGGCAAAAGCGTAACATTTTTAAATCCAAGCTGTTCGATCTTTTCCAAGATGGGTAAAAAAAGGTAATCATGTTTTTTCCGCCCAAGGCGGATCCGCCTATGGCGGACTTGCCACGCCGGAAAGACGCACGACACAACCCCCTGCGGCACAAGTATGCTCTTGCTTTCAGAAAAGAAGCGGAGATACAGAGTGGAAAGATCGTCACTAATCTTTTTGAGAGATCCTTTAAAGTCTCGAGTAACCACTGGTCCAAGGAAGGGTTCGGTAATAATGGCATTGATTGATGCTTTTTTATATAGTGTTCCAAGCTGTGTGGCGTCGCATACAGAAATATTTTTTATGTTGTAGGAAAGTCCTTTTTTTGACATGAGCCAAGAAATATTGTTGCGTGCCATTTGTACGTTTTCTTCCTTGAGGTCGCTCCCGAATACGTTTGAGTAACCCATCAGCAACGCCTCTTGTAGTATGCTGCCAAATCCACAAAACGGGTCGAGGAGTGTTGGCGCATCTTGTGGTGAGAGTCGAGTGAGGTTGAGCATGATTTGCGCGAGCTTTGGCGGCAGAATGCCAATATCCATGCCGCGGTGCGGTCGTTGCCAATCACGAAATGAATATTCTTCAAATTCTTGCGTGATATGAGTAACGCCAATACGAACGCGAGAACCATCGACGAAAAAAACCAACTCCTTTCCTTTATCTTCAAGAAGGCCATTTTTTGAAACTTGTACGGAAGAAAGAAAGGGCTCGCGTTCCGCCGCGACAAAACGGACAGAATATTCTTGATCACGCAAAAGCCTTTTTATTTTTAACCCGAGACTTTTCAGTGTTTTTGAGGTGAGGGCGCCACCAATGACTTTTTTTGTCTCCTGTGATAGAGTATAGGCGCTTAGTCCAAGAGTGAGGCGACCATTATGGTTTGAAAGGAGTCTCAAAAAAATCTCAGAAAGCATCTGCTCGCTTGACCCAATTTTTTGCAAAGCAAGAGTATCTTCAAGGACAACCCCAGTTTTGATTGTTCCGCCAAGGCGTGCTTGCAATTGGGAAAGAGGGAGCTCGCTTGCTGTATTTAGTACTAAGGCATCGCGCGACACAACCACATCGTGTGGCTGTACGGAAAGCGATTGAAGTACTGAAAAAATTTCAGCAACAGAAATATCAGCGTTTCTTCCAAGAATAAAAAAATAGTTCATAATTCAGTGAGTAGTTTGTAGTTTGTAGTGAGTAGTATGACAGCCATTCTTTTATTGATTCTTGTGTGCTATGCAGTGATTGCATGGCGCAAGTTAGAGTGGGGAATATACAGCATTCTTTTGTTGTTGCCAACATACCTCATCCGTTTTTCTGCTGTGTCTATTCCAACGACATTTCTCGAAGTGTTGATATTGATCGCGATCAGTATCTTTACTATCAAGAAGAGAAATGAAATCGTTGATTTTTTTAAAATATTGTGGAGTGAAAAAGGTTTGCGAAGAGCTCTTTGGATAGCTGCAGACGCTCTTATTATCAGCGCGACAGCTTCCGTGTTTGTTTCTGAAAATAGATTGGCAGCTCTTGGAATTTGGAAGGCATATTTTATTGAGCCAGCGCTCTTTGCCATTCTTCTCGTTTCTGTTATTAAAACAAAAGAACAGATCACAAAGGCGTGCGTTGCGCTTGCCGTGTGTGCGGTAAGTATAGCACTCGTGGCGCTTTGGCAAAAAATGGTTGGCATTGGGGTTCCTGGCCATGTGCCAGCCGATATTCGTGTAACAAGCGTGTATGGATATCCTAATGCTGTTGGGCTTTTTCTTGGTCCTATAGTTCTTTTGTGGTATGCCACTCTAGAGTCGTTTCTCACTCGATATCAGGCAGGTATAAAGCGAGCACTACTCATTGCTCTTGGCATTTTCACAACAGTTCTTTTGTTTGCTGCAATGGCAGCGTCGGAAAGTACAGCAGCACTTCTTGCAACTGCAGCAGCCTCTTTTTTCTTTTTCTTCTTTCTTCACATGCGCACTCGCCGACTCGCCATTACCGCCGCTCTTGCTCTAGTAGTAGTCGTTTTTGTTTCCCCACCCTTATTAGATAAACTTCAAGAGCGAGTGTCTCTTCAGGACTGGTCTGGCCATGTGCGGAAAGTAACGTGGACTGAAAGTGTTCAAATGCTGCAAAATAACTGGCTGACGGGCGCAGGGCTTGCAGGATACAAAGCTGCTATGGAGCCATACCACAAAGCAACATATTTGGAGATTTTTTTGTATCCTCACAACAGTGTGCTGAATGTGTGGAGCGAGACAGGATTGTACGGACTACTCAGCTTTTCGGTTTTTATTGCTGTTCTCTTTATTATGCTTGTCAGAGCGAGTATGCGCTATGCACGAGCGCAGAAAAAAGTAGAGTACGCGATCTCCCTTGCGTTGCTTGCTGTGCTCATTCAAATGGGAATTCAAGGACTTGTTGATGTGCCGTATTTTAAGAATGATCTTTCAGTGCTTTTTTGGGCGGTTGTTGCCCTTAGCTATATAATCTATAGCAACAGCTTGAAGGTTGACCCCGCACTAACTCTTGAAAAAAGCAATCTCGTACGTACTTAGCCATTACTTGACAGAAAGAACGCGCAAGCATTATTTCACGCTCTCTGGAGAAAGTTGGTGGCGGGGTTGAAAAAAATGACGTTTTTGGATAGGATACCGAAATGTGCGGAGGGGTGCGTGAGATGGTTGAAACGACGGCTCTCGAAAAGCCGCAGGGCAGAAATGTCCTCGAGGGTTCGAATCCCTCCCCCTCCGAAGAATTTCAGAATCAGGGTTTTTGGCAAAAGTTGTATCGGCGCTGCGCGCCGATGAAATGAATTTCGCCGTAAGATTCCAAGGGTTTTTAATCTCAAGCCCCAATCTCATCCCCGCGATGCGGGAGGATGACAAATCGACACACTGACAATATTTTTCTACAAGCTCATTTTGTCTTTACGAACTGGAAAATGAGCGTAGTATTATTGGCAGAAGATTCATTAATGCTTGTATATGCAACTCATTCTTCAAGACGGAAATATAACTGTCCTTCGTTTTGATTCAGGTGAAGAAGTTCTTGCAGGAATAATAAAGTATTGTAAGGATAACACTATTTCGGCGGGTTATTTTAGTGTTATAGGCATTGCAAAAGCTGTGCTGCTTTCATATTATAATGTCGATGAAAAGAAATACGAAGATCATGATCATCAAAAAAATATGGAGATCGTGCATGTGTCTGGAAATATAGCCATAACAGAACAAGGAATCACACCTCATGCGCATGGCAGTTTTTCTGACTCCCAACTCAATGTATGGGCTGGTCATGTAAAGCGTTTGGTCGTATCAGCAACTGCAGAGGTGATTTTAACAAAACTATCAGGGACTATTCATAGAGAATTTGACGAAGCAACTGGTTTGCGGCTTATGAAGCCGATCAGTTAACGTGTTGCTGAAATGGTTTGTCCAAGCTCAGCGCTTGGCGCGCTGATGGTTATTCGTCCATTGACATCTTGAATGATGGTATATCCTGTGTCGTAATCCGTTGTGCTTGTGTAGTGTGCGCCCGTCGCAGATGGATCAACAGGAGTAACAGAGATATAGGTCGGTGAAAGACATGACGCGATATCATAGTTGCCAGTTCCGCTGGCGATTTTTTTTGCCGTTGTCGGAATGGCGCCGGCAGCACAATTGGTGTGGAAGGTGCCTTTGTTTTCCGCCATACGCTGACCAACTGCACTCAAGAGTTCATTGATATTACTTACGCGTTGCGTATTTCGTGCGAGCGCAAACTGACGCGCTGGGTTCACTGCCGCAACCACAACGCCGGCAAGTAACGCCAAGATACCGACGGCAATAATGATTTCGATGAGGGTAAATCCCTTTTGAGTTTGTAGTCTGCCCGCCTGAGGCGAGTCCGCCTTTGGCGGATAGTTTGCCCGCCTGAGGCGGGTCCGTCTCTGGCGGATAGTTTGTAGATTGTTCACGGTATAAGTATAGCATGTTTCATTGTTCTCTTTGGGAAAGAATAGATTTTGTTGTAGTGTCAAAAAGTGTTTCAAAAACAACATGTGAATCTCCAGATGTTCCGGTGGTGGTGAAGAGTATCGTATCGGCCGCTGTCTGAATGTTTGTGAGCGAGCATTGAATGTCCCCGAGCGCATATGAAAACGTGGTCGAAAAAGCAGGGTCGGATATCGCGCGCGCAATCGCATATTGAGCGCATGCTCGAGCAGAGAACTGAGCCTGTCTGTAGGCTGTTTGTAACTGAAGATCGCGTTGAGCGCTGCTTCTCGTAAAGGCAATAGTTATCATACAAGAAAGCATGATAAATGACATGATAACAACAGCTGTTATTGCGATAAACCCGCATCTAACTTTTGCTTCGCAAAACTTAAGCGGGCATACCCCTTGTCTATTAAGGAATGTCATAGTCGTTGATAAAGGCGGTGTTTTGTATTGCAAAACTCACGGTGAGTTTTTTCGCTGAACGAGATATGCTTACTTCTCGTATGTTTTGGTTTGCAGGAATAAGAATTGATCGCACGCCATCATACATGATGATAAGATCGCCAGTGTCTTCCTGCATGATAACCGCATGCCGGCCGTTATTATCTATCACAAAACGAAGATGTTGCGCGTTCGAATTTAATGAGGGAGTTTGAATGGACGCGCTGTGTTGCAACAACCAGTAGATTTTTTGCTGAACAAACTCGGCGTCGCGCTGAATGCTGAGATTGTCAGAAAATGACCATTGCGCATAGAGCACGCTACGCGATACCTGAAAGAGTGCGACCAGTAAAATGGCGAGAAGCGCACAATAGAGCATTGATTCAATCAAGGTAAACGCTCGTTGAGTTTGCAGCTTGCAGCTTTTAGCCTTCAGTACTTTCATAACGTTATGGTGATCCTTGAATAATTGAAAGCACGCCCCTTCCTTGATTATTATTTGATATAGCAATGAATGTCTGACTGCTACACTCAAGGCCAACAGCTCCACCGCCAAGTTGCAATGTTGAAATACGAGTAGCGGCGTGCGTGTCGGATATATTCCAAAATTGGAGTTCTTTGCCAGACACATTGGTGGCAAGTGCTAGAAGTGGCAGGCGAGCGATAACGGCATTTACCGACGCGCCGACATGCAGAGATGTCAGCGGAGATTGAATCGCAGTGCGGTCAAAAAATGAAAAGAGTTCAGTTTTTGGCGACTGCTTCATGCCGATCGCATCAACATTTCGCCCCATAAAAAGTACGTCATTCGAATATGCGATACTCATTCCTGTGTGGTGGGAGTCAGGGGAAGAGAATACAGATATTTTTTGAGGAAAGGATGGATTCGAAATGTCGATGAGCTGAAGATGTTCATTGTTTGTTGCCGTGATATATATTTTGGAATCAATCGCAAAAATATTGTTAACGGTTGCGTTGATTTCTAGTGAACCCACGGAACGCGGGCGAACTGGGTTTGATACATCAACAACAAAGAATTCAGGACCTGCTGCTTTGGTAAGGCCGACAAAGAGCATGTCATGATAGAAGTACACTGCGCTGCCAATACCGCTTCTTCCCGAGACTGTCACGCCGGGCATTTTATAGATGGCAACAACGCGCGGATGTGTGATATCGGAAATATCAACTACCTGCAATTGCGTGCTGCTACTTGCCGCGATAAAGGCATACCGTGGAGTAACATGAAGGTTGTTGTTTGTTCTGGCGCTTCCAGTTCGAAGACTCGCTACGATGGAAGGTGCGAGCTCATCTGAAACATCAATAACATAGAAGTTGGGATCAGAAGAACCGGAAGCGCTTGCTGTCGCATATGCATACAGGCCTTTTATTTGGATGTCGGTAAACGATTGGTTTGGCGAGAGTGATACCGCGCCCACGACTCGAGGATTGTTCCAGCCGAAATTCATTAATAGGTCGCACTGCGAGCTTCCTTCGGCGCGAGGGTCTGTTGCTATTGATGAAAGCTCAACGACGGTTGAAAGGCCGTCGGGCGTTACGCGAGTAGTTATCTCTTTTGTAAAAGGGTCAATTCGTGAGATTTCTATTTCAATTGTATGACTCCTCTCGTGAGTCGTACTTTCGGTACGCGAAAAATCAAGCGTGGTTTTTTTCGCAAGATCGAGCGCTTCTTGGAGTTGATGAGTTCTTGTGGCATGTGTTTGTGCTTGGTGGATAATCACATATGCGCTTACCGTGGTAACCGCGCAAAGTCCAAGCGCAATCATGCATTCTAGAGTTATAAAACCTCTCCTCATACATTACTGAAGGATAATGCCGCCGGCCCGAGTTACGGTGATCGTCCGTTCATAGTTGGTTGTAAGCAATGTAATATCGCCATGGACAGTTGCGTCTGCGCTTCCGAGAGCAAAAACAATTTCTTGCGCGCCATTTTTTGAAACAGACGACTCAACTGGGAACGACCGTTCCTTCGAGACAATACGGCTCGAGTAGGTGTGCCCAACAAAGAAAACAAACCTCTCTTGTTCCAGGCGAACGCCGTGCGGCAGACCATCGGCGCGAGCAAGTGAATAGTGCCGAGCTTCTTGAAGAAGGGATGTTAAAAGAAGAAGTTGTTGGCTTGCGGCTTGGTGTCGGAGTGCATGAAATGAAAGCGATGCTCCGCCAATGGCAATAAGCGAAAGAATGCCTATGGCAAGAATGAGTTCAATGAGTATAATTCCGCGTTGGTCAGCGCAAATACAACGACTGTGTGATGCCATAGAGAGGTGTGATAATTGCGAGCGCTATTGCGCCGACAACAATACCGATTCCAATCATCATAAACGGTTCGATCAAGCTGCTGAGCCTACGGAAGTGTTCGTCAAGCGATTCTTCGGATAGATTTGCAACATAGAGAAGTGATGGCCCAAGCTGCCCTGTTTTTTCTCCGGTGGCAATCATATTGGCTGTGCTTGCTGGGACAAGATACGAAAAGTTTTCAAAGTGTTGCGATACGCGCCTACCAGCGACGATCGATTGCTCCATACCATCCATCATCGCGTGGTAGTCAGGGTGCCGCACGATATTGGAAGATTCTCGAATGGCAACAAGCAGAGGAGCTCCTGTTGAAAGAAGGATTCCCATGCTTCGCGCAATAAGAGCTGTATTATATTCGCGGACAATATTTTTGAGCAAAGGCAAGCGCAAGAGGATTGCTGCCGCATGGCGCTGAACGCGCTGCGCTCGAAAAAGAACAATTATAATACCAGTCCCAAGGGCTAGGGCAAGAGCAAGCACAAGCCCATTGTTAAAAAGATAGAGTAAGGCTCGTGTTAGTATCGGCAAGTCACCCCGCAGAGACGCAAGTATGGGAAGTACTTTTGGGAACAAATACAGTACGATGCCGAGCGTAATACATACGGTAACGCCCATAATAAGAGCAGGATAGATACAAGCAGAGATCATTTTCTGTTTCATGTCTTCACGTTTTTTGAGCTCCTTGATGATGTGGGAAATATTTTTTTCCAACACACCATGCGTTTCTCCAATATGAACCATGCAGATGGTAAGCGGATCAATGCCAGGTAGAGTCTGTTCCAGGGCAGTTGAGAATGATTGGCCCTGCATAACTTTCGCGTGTAACTGCTCAAAGGATATGGCATGTCGTGTGGTTGCCGCTTGATTTTTGAGTATGCAGAGCGCATCGCCAAGAGGAATCCCAGAAGCAAGAAGAAGTGAGAGTCGTTTAAAGAACGATATCTGTTCTCTTATTTTTATTCCTCGCATGTGATTCGCATTACTTCTTCAAGTGTTGTAATGCCAGACAGTGCTTTTGCTATGCCGTCAGACTCAAGCGAGGTCATGCCGCTTGCGGTCGCGTATTCTCGCATTGTTTGCGTGGACGCTCGTTGCGTAAGGGCGTGGCGTAGCTCATCGGTCATCACAAGAACTTCAAAGACTCCAATACGATCACGATACCCTGTTTGATTGCATTTGGCACAACCCTTTCCTTTCCAAAGCGAACATACCTCACGAGAACTATATTTTTTAACGACAGCGTTTTCAGTAGAAGATGGAGTGTAGATTTCTTTGCATGATTCGCACACCCTTCGCACGAGTCGTTGAGCCAGAGCCATGCGTACGGTCGAGGCAAGCAAGTATGGCTCTACCCCCATGTCTAGAAGTCTGATGAGTGTTGTTACCGCATCGTTCGTATGGAGTGTTGAAAGGAGCAGGTGCCCGGTAAGTGAGCTGTTAATCGCCAAGTCTGCCGTTTCATGGTCGCGAATTTCTCCCACCATAATGCAGTCAGGATCTTGGCGGACGATCGCGCGCAATCCGTGGGCAAACGTGAGGCCGGTTTTTTGGTTGATTTGTACCTGTCGAACTCCATCGATAGCATACTCGATCGGATCTTCTATGGTAACAATAGACGGCGATTTTTTTGCCAAGATTTTGAGCATGGAATAAAGTGTTGTTGTTTTACCTGAGCCTGTTGGTCCTGTTGCCAAAATCATTCCATGGGGCCGTTTCAATGCAGATACAATCCGTTCTTTATTTGTTCCTGTGAGGCCAAGGTCATCGAGTGTCATGTCTTTTGTTCGTTCAACAAGAAGACGCAGCACCGCATTCTCGCCATAATAGGTTGGGAGGATTGAGACGCGGACATCAATAGTTGCACCTTCGAGCGTGACGCGGAATCTGCCATCTTGCGCTGCAACATGTTCATCAGTTCGCAGACAGGCAAGGATTTTGATTCTCGAAATAATTTCCCATCGAATCAATTTTGGCAGTGAGGCGATTGTGTAGAGTACGCCGTCGATCCTCATGCGAATAACCATTGCTTCTGGCGTGGGATCGATATGGATGTCAGAAGCGTAAACAGTATAGGCATGTGCCAAAAGACCGTCGACAAGATCAATGATTGATGCAGACTCGTGTTTTTCTAGTTGTGTTTGCAAAAGAGGGTGAAGAGCTTGCATATAGGGTAAGTATAACGTATAAGTACGAAATTCGAAGCACGAAATACGAAACAATATAAAAATCAAAAATAATAATTTTTAAAATTTCGAATTTTTTGTATATTATTGCCAAAACAAGGCCACACAGCTATGATA
>JACQRZ010000036.1 GCA_016206235.1 Candidatus Uhrbacteria bacterium | reverse complement strand
TACCGCTATACTATGGGCCCTCATACAGACAATACAGTCCGCCAGCTGGCGGATCGAACCCCGTACGATCCGCCTTCGGCAGACGTATGGGGCACGTCTGTGACCCGAAACTTGCGCGCTAGAGGACTCGAACCTCTGACCCTACGGATGTAAACCGTATGCTCTAACCAACTGAGCTAAGCGCGCATACGCGCAAGTTCCGAACCAGCTGCCTGCCCGCTGAAGCTTCAGCGAAGACGGGAGCTCATTGTCCGCGCACGTTGAACTATTGTATCGTATCTATGATAAAAAACAAGCCCTCCTCAGTTCCAATTTGGACAAAGAAGGGCAAGCAACCTAAACTCTTGCACTCAGCTTACGGCTAAGCGCGGCATTGAGATCATCACGCGCATGCATTGCTGCTGTAGCAGCCGCAAGTACAAAATGTCTATCATAATCGTCATACTTCTTTTTGAACTCTTCAGCAAGATACGCATAAAGAATTCCGCGTGATGAGTTGATGACACAACCAAGACCTTGGGGATCAATTCCGAAAACTGCTTCGTCTGCGCCGCCACCCTGCGCGCCATATCCTGGTACAAGAAAAAGAGCGCTCTTCAAAACTTGGCGCATAAACGGCGCATCATCCGGATATGTTGCCCCCATCACGACGCCGATATTTTTATAACCATCGTATTCTGGCAGCTCATTCGATAGTTCGGCAATATGTTGTGCGATTTGCTGCCACACCCTACCGTCATCTGTTTCAATCATTTCTACAAACGAATTTGGCGTGAATGAACTTTTGGTAACGATAAGTGGGCAGGTACCATACTCCTTGGCGCGCGCGATAAAGGGTACCAAACATGCATCGCCAATGCCAGGCTGAATGGTGAGCGCTTCGACATGAAGCGGGCCTTCTTTCCGAATGAATGACTGCGTCGCAACATCCCAATAAGAATTCTTTCCAAGATACGCGTCCGCATATGCTTCCGCTGTAGGTCCGCCATCTCCGCGCTTTGCATCGAGAATCACTGGCAAGCCAAGTTCATGCGCGCGCTTAATGATCTGCTCAAGCACACGAATGCTGTGGTGTCCGTATCTCTCGTAAAACGCGCTTTGCGGCTTAACTGTACTTGCATAGGGCGCAACGGCTTCAAGAATAGGGACGATAAACTCCTTCATTGTCTGCGCCATTGCCTCGTCAGGATCGTCATAGCGCTGATGCATTTCGTTAAGCAAAAAAATCGGCAGCTTCTCTGGTTCAGGGTCGAACCCGACGCATAATAGCGAATTTTTTTCTTGCATGGCTCGCAGAATTTTTTGAACGCTCGTTAAGGTTTCCATAGATAATCTCCTTATAAAAAGATCAATGCCTTAACCCTACTGTAAACAAACAAAAAAGCAACCCTGATAAAGGGGTTACTTTCGTACTGTTTGCATTATCTTTTCAAATGCCCAGGGCGGGACTCGAACCCGCACGCCTTGCGGCACATGGCCCTCAACCATGCTTGGCTACCAGTTACAACACCTGGGCATGTATACTTCTGGGGCTAAAGTGCTTTTTCTTTGAGCTTCTTTTTTGATTTCCGTAGATAGGAAAGGTTTGCTCGACGTACACGCGCCTGTTTTACCTGCTCAATCTTGATAATTGAAGGGAGGTTGATTGGAAAAATTTTTTCTACGCCAACTCCATTGGAAATTTTTCGTACCGTAACAGTTGCGTTATGCGCAGCGCCGTTCTTCCGCTTAATAACCATTCCTTCAAATACCTGAACGCGCTCTTTTTCCTCTCCCTTTGGGTTGATTTCCTTGATTTTTTGGTGGATTTTTACCGTCATGCCTGGACGTACGTTGTCAAAACTGCTCATAATGCATTGATTAGCTTTTTGTTAACTGATTGCATCAGTCTACGAAATTCATGCTGATTTGTCAACCCCACTACTAACTTTTACAGAAAACATGAAATAATACTTGTACGTTCTATCTGCCAAGTAATGGCAAGACGTGAACGAGATTGTTTTTTCAAGAGTTAGTGATGGGGTCAAGACGCTCAAGGACTTCCATAAAATCCCTTCCGGGAGGACAGATGTAGGTTTTCTCGTCTCCCGACAGATCATGGAATTGTAATGACGTGGCATGAAGCATTAATCGTCGGCCTTCGCTAAGGCTTCGGCGTGATTTTTGTGAAATCTTCTTACTCGTATAAACTCGATCGCCCACAAGCGGATAACCTCGACTATAAAAATGCACGCGTATTTGATGCGTTCGCCCTGTTTCCGGCCATACCCGCACCAGCGAGTGCCCGTCAATTATTTTTTCAACGACATAGTTGGTGATCGCATCTCGATTACCTGTAGTATTTCCGACAAACCGTGTTGAATGACGCGCAGACCGTGCAATCGGTAAAACAATTTTTCCTTCCTGTGGCGTAACAACGCCATATACCAAGATCAGATATTCCTTAGACACTTGGCGCAATTTAAACTGCCTTTTAAGTGAATCAAAACTCTCCTGATTCTTTGCAACAACCATGACTCCTGATGCATCTTTATCGAGACGATGAACAATGCCAGGACGCAATGGATCCTCGCCCACATGTGCAGCAGACGGATATTGCTCAAGGATATAATCAACAACCGTACGCCCTGTAATACGCTCTGCCTTGTGCACTGCCATTCCCGATGGCTTATTGATCACCGCATACTCACTGGTGTCTTCAATAATCTGTGGATCGCTTGCAGAACGATCGTGCACACCAATTCTTTCTTGTATCTGAATCTCATCACCCGATGTAACAATTAAGTTCTTTTTTGCTTTTTTTCCATTTACTATGACATACCCGCCCTCGATATCATTTTGTACTGATGATCGAGAACGGCTGGTGAGTATTGCTAGCGTGTGATCCAACCTCTTCCCGGCAAGTTCTTCTGGAATAACAAGTTTCATTTTTTTATTTTTATTTTTTTAAGAAAAATGATTGCGTCTTTTTTTGTTTTCACACGTCCCGCAAGCTGCTCTTCGCGCACGCGCATGAGTGTCTCTCCAACCTGTGGTCCTGGAGCAATGCGAAGCGTGTTCATCACGTCGTCTCCAGAGATAATGGGCTTGGGCAACATTTCTTTTTGTGCGCCTGCCGTGCGCAAAAATTCTGCAAGCCGTTTTTTGCACTGACGATAATTTCCCAAACTTGTTTTTCCGTCGGCTCGTACACTCGCAAGCGAGTCAACATATATAAGTTTTAAAAGCGTCCTTCCTAAAGAGGGGATTCGAAAAAAATACTTCTCAAGCGTGGTATGTTTCAGTGTCTTGATATCGCTATTGAGAAGGATAAGGTGATTTTTGATAAGCCATGCCACAACCGAAGGATCAACGGGATCTTTTTCCACGCTCAACATGCGAAGGCGTTCGAAACATTTCTGCGCAATTTCAGCGCCCACACGATCGTGGCCATGAAAACGTATGCGATCGACATGATTTTTTTCTGGCGTCTGAATGGTATATGCCTTGCCAATGTCATGAAAGAGTGCCGTGAAAATAAGCGTGGCATCTGGCACTTCACCATTGAACTCTTTTTTAAATCTTGCGCCAACAAGCTGCTCCAAACAAAGACGGGAATGCGTCCATACATCGCCTTCGCTGTGCCATCGCGGATCTTGCGGACAGCTTCGCATGGGCTTCATCTCGGGTATTAAGAGATCAAAAAGTCTGAGCGAATCATAATAATCGCATGCGGGAATCGGATCTGCTTTAAACGTTCTGATCATCTCGCGTGCGATCACTTCGTACGGCACAACTCTTAAAACGTTCTCGTCCTTCTTTTTTTTCATCAACAGAGTTGTTGGACGAATTTTTTTGTTAATCGAAGAGATCTTCTTTTGTAAGGCATCGAATGTTTTGGATTCGATCGCAAAGCCCAGCGAGCACGAAAAACGAAGCGCTCGAAGCATGCGTGAATAATCCTCGCGAAAACGAAGGTCGGGATTGCCTACAGCCCGTATCACTTTTTTTTGGATGTCGGCCATACCATTGAACGGATCGACGATTTTTTCATTTCGCACATCCCAGCATATGGCATTGATCGTAAAATCACGACGAGAAAGGTCGGAGGTAATCTCAAGTTGATAATCTGTTGTAACCTGAAAATCTCTGTAGTGGCCGGTTTCACCGATACTAAACTCTAATCTCGGTAACGCAATATCGAAAGGTTCAAATGCGCCTCTATTTTTTTTCTTCGAGTGAGGTACAAATTTTAAAACACCGAAGCGCTTGCCGACAATGTTCACCTCTCCGAACTGACGTAAGAGTTTTTCCATTTTAGGCAACGATAGATTGCGCACAACAAAATCGTAATCCTTTGTGTCGCGACCAAGCAGAAGATCGCGCACAGCTCCGCCAACCAAATAGACTTCAACAGATGCGTTGCATGCGAGAAGATGCTGTACAAATAGGAATGATTCATCAGAAAGAACCGATCGTATTCTTTTTTGAAATTCATTGATTTTAAGCGTTGTCATGCGACAAATATGACATTTCTTTTGATCGTTGACAAGTAACTAAAGTGAATGTACACTACCCATCATACTTGGATCCATAGCTCAGTTGGTTATCAGGCAGAGCCTGACCAGGCTTTGCCTGGGAGCAACATTTTTTTCGGCCTATGGGCGGCTAGCTCAGTTGGTTAGAGCATCACATTGACATTGTGAGGGTCACAGGTTCGAGTCCTGTGTCGCCCATTGGCCGTGAAATTGTGAGGGCCCTTAGCTTAATGGTAGAGCACCCGGTTTGCATCCGGGAAATAGGAGTTCGATTCTCCTAGGGTCCACCAAGGACAATATTGTTTTATTCATTGTATTATACCAAGAGTATGAGCTCCACTTCTGCCGAATTTCAAACAAAAAAAATAACGGAACAAAATGGAGCAGATTTTATCAAGGGTCACGAGCAACCACAGATTCCGGATAATTTTCACGATCATCTGAAAATTGCCGCTGACTTATTTGCCGCACTCGAAAAAAAATAAAAACCTATGCCCGATTTATTTTCTTTAAAAAAAGACATATCAAAAATTACCGGCGTTCTTCTCACCATTGGATTCTCGCGAGAAGAAGCGGAGCAGCAATTGGCCGAAGTTGAAGAAATTATTGCTGCAGAAATAATCGCGCGCCTTATGCGCGAAATGACACTGCCCCAAAACGGCCTGCACACTATTGAGGATCTCAAAACTTTTTTGGAAACCACCAAAGATCAAGAAAAAGTGAAGACGATCATTCGCGAAGAATCATCGCGGCTTATCAAAGAATACTTCGAGGCAGTAACCGCGAGTCTTTCCGATGTTGACCGCGAACAATTTTATAAAAAACTTGAAGAGTAACGTAAGTAGAGGGCGCGAAGCCCTCTTTTTTGACACCACAAATAGAATGTTCTACATTGACGTTACTATTCGTTCATTAAAGGAGGCTTTATGACCGAGCAAGAAATCAAATCTATTCTTGTGAAAACAAACGCGGTCATCACCAATGACCACTTTGTCTACACGTCGGGCAAGCACGGTTCTACGTATATCAATAAAGACGCGGTGTTTGCGTACGCGCGCGAAATGGAAAAACTTGGAATGGCGATCGCTGAAAAATTCTCCAACGCTCATATTGATGTGATTCTGGGACCAGTGGTTGGCGGTGCGATTCTCGCCCAATGGACAGCATCTGCCTTGAGCAACAAAGGAGGTCAAGAGGTACTCGCAGTCTATGCTGACAAAGGTGAAAAAGACGGGGACGGAACTGATACGTTTATGATCAAGCGCGGATACGACACACTCATCAAAGACAAAAGGGTTCTTATTGTCGAAGACATCCTGACAACAGGCGGATCTGTACGAAAAGTTGTCGCTGTCGCCCGAGAAGAAGGAGCAGACATCATTGGCGTATGCGCTCTCTGCAATCGGGGGGGCGTAACGCCCCACGACATAGGTGATGTGCCAAGACTCGAAGCACTCATTTCAGTTGTCTTTGAAATCTTCGATGCTTCTGACTGCCCGCTTTGCAAAGAAGAGCGTCCTGTCAACACACAATTTGGCAAAGGAAAATTGTTTGTAC
>JACQRZ010000037.1 GCA_016206235.1 Candidatus Uhrbacteria bacterium | reverse complement strand
TTCTAGCTTCTAGCTTCTAGTGATTAAGCTAATACCTATCACCTAATACCTAACACTTAGAGTATGTTCAACGATCCGCAACAAGCTGAGCAGCCAACAGACATGTTTGATGAATCCGCCTCTGCACAAGGCTACGGCGCGACACAGGCTGAGAGTCCACTTTCAAACGTGATGTCGCAGGAGTATACAACTTCACATACCAATGGCATGAGTCCCAAAAAAGGAATGATCATCATTGTTGGAGTGGTAGTTGTACTCGCGCTTTTAACAGGCGCAGGTTTTGGCATCTATTCAAGCATGAGTAAAAAGTCCGCAGATACTGCAAGCCAACAAGAGCCAGTGGAGACACCTTCTCCAGAGAGTGTTGTACTGCCACAGACAGATCAGCCCCTCGATGGTACAGAATCCCAAACCGTTTCCGATAGTGCCACAACACCTGTGCAGCCAACTGATTTCACAATGCCAGCGCCAGATGCTACTGTTCCAACGCAAAATATTGAGGTTTTAGATCAAACATCGTCTCAAGTACAACCAGAAAGCAGTGCGACGCAAACACAGCAAGATCCGCTTGAAGCACTGAAATCATTTGATTCGGATAACGATGGGTTAAATGATTACGATGAGACGTATGTATATCACACAAGTTCAACAAGTGCTGATACCGACGGAGATACCTATACTGATGCCGATGAAATAAAAAACGGTTATAACCCTTTAGGTCAGGGTAAGATGACCGAAGAGCAGAAAATTCAGTGGAACAGACAGTAAGTAACCAGTAAGGAGCAACTCGTAATTAGGATATACGAATGTTTGATCTGATTGAAGAAGCCTTGCTTACAGAAAAGCAAGAGACTAAGGCATTATCGCCAGGTGTATCACAGGCAGCCGTACCGTTGCAAAACGAGCCGGTTGTCTTTGCGATGCCTGAAAAATTTCGGGAAAAACCGCAGAGAACGTCAAAGGCGCCACTTATCATTGGACTGGGTATTATCGCTCTTCTGCTTGTTGGAAGTACGGTTGCTGTGCTGATTGTGCTTAGCAAGCCTGATCCGGAAAAGTCTTCAGTGGTAGAGATCAAAAAAGAAGAGCAAGCCCAAGAACAGGAACAAAAGAAGGAAGAGCAGCCTGTGCAAACAGAACCTGATCAAACTCAATCAATACAAGTGCCCGCAGCAAGCACGCTTCCAGACGAGCCTGAGCAGAAAACAGAAGTTCAACAAGAGGCGCCGCAGCAGCAAACAGACACTACTGAGTCGACAACTCCACTTCAGCAGGATGCACAGGGAGCGCCAGGCACTGATGTAGACGGTGACGCGTTAACAGACACCGAAGAGCGGCTCTACGGTACCGATGTTCAAAAGCCAGATAGCGATGGCGATGGCTTTAGCGATAATGATGAGATACTCCGCCTCTATGATCCGCTCCATCCTCAGGGAGCTCGGCTAGATACTTCTGGACTTGTTAATACCTACACCAACCAGACATTTAAATACTCATTATATTATCCATCATCATGGATAGCGAAACCAGTGAATGCGGCTGAAAAAGAAGTAGTTTTGAGTACGGCAAGTGGAGAATTTTTTTCCATTACTGCAGAGGATAATCCCGACCATCTATCTGCACTCGAGTGGTATACCAAAGTCGTCTCTCCGCAGGAAAATAATGCCCAAGTTCAAACATCAACAAGTGATACATGGACGGCAGTAAAAAGCCTCGATGCGTTGACGGTCTATATTACGAGAAATACAGCTCGCGACAGGGACGGCGGGATTGTGATCGTTTTGAAGTACAATATAAACACTAAGCGATCTCTAGAGTTTGCATCGACATTTCAAATGATGTTACAGAGTTTTATTTTTACCGACCTTTCGTTTACGAGGAAATAATGAAGTAAGAGCACGAAATTCGCAGCGCGAAGCACGAAACAATGCGAAAATCAAAAATACTAAATGTTTAAACTGTTGAATTTTTTTATTCTTAATTTGTTTCGGATTTCGAATTTGAGATTTCGGATTTAGTATTGATATGGCAAAGCTTATTGTAGATAGTTCAGAGTCTATGAGGGGTGTGGTAGCGCAGCACTCATGGTATACAAAAATTATTTCCTTTGTCGAAGAGATTCTTGTTTCACGAAAAAAGATCGATTTCACCATTATTATTGTCGGAGATGCTGCTATAAAAAAATTACACTCAGTATATCTCAAAAGGCCAAAGGTTACCGACGTACTGTCGTTTTGTTATCCGGCTGAAGGAAATGAGAAACGTGATCAGGGAGAGCTGTTTATATCCTTTCCGCAAACACGGCGCCAAGCAAAAAAATACAAAACATCTTTATCGCAGGAAATGGCGCGTTTAGTCATTCATGGCGCATTGCATGTTTATGGGTATGACCACAAAACACCAAAAGAGCGCAAAGCAATGTTTTCTTTAGCAAAAAATATCTTTGACTATGCAAAAAGGCGAGGGGTAGTATGCTAAATCTTCGACTTCTGTTTAAAAGTATTCATCATGCGTTTCATGGGTTGGAGCGCATTTTTCGTGAGGAACAGAATTTCAGGATACAGCTTATGAGCGCTGTTTGTGCTATTGCAATGGCCCGTATTCTGCATTTTTCTTATAGTGAATATACCATTCTTACTCTTACGATCACGGCAGTTCTTGCAACAGAAGTGCTTAATACAGTTTTGGAGCGTGTGCTCGACGGCATGAAGCCTCGACTCTCTGAATACGTAGGAGATCTTAAGGATATGCTTGCCGCAGGCGTACTCATTGTTTCCTATGCGTCTCTTTGTGTCGCTGCGTTTTTGTACATCCCTAAGATCATTGACTTATTCAATTTGAAATAGCATCACGTTTAGTATATAGTGTAAAGGTAAGAATATAACGCACAAAAATGCAAAAATGTGGGTGGATATGAAAGAACAAACAATCGCAGGTCTTGATATAGGATCAAGCAACATACGGATGGTTGTTGGCCAAGAGTATCTCGATGGCAATGAACATAAGCTTCAAATTCTTGGCGCTGCCGAGATGCCAGCTGAAGGCATCCATAGGGGATCAATCACAAGCGCTGATACTGCGGTACAAGCAATCACTGCGTGTATTGAAAAACTCGAGCGCATGAGTGGTGTACCTATTGAATCAGCAACCGTCGGCATTACCGGCACCCATATTGTGCCGCAAACGAGCCGTGGTGTTGTCGCAGTAGGAAAAGTAAACGGCGAAATATTAAAGGCAGATCTTGAACGAGCCATTGAAGCCGCACGAGCAATTGCAACACCAGCGAACTACGAAATACTCCATGTCATTCCTCGACACTCAATCATTGATGGGCAGATTTCAATCAAAGATCCTCTAGGAATGACAGGCACTCGCCTTGAGGTTGACACCCTTATTATTCAAGGATTTTCCTCTGAGATTCGGAACTTTACAAAGTGTATTTACCGTACTGGGCTTGAAATCGATGATCTTGTTTTTTCTCTCTTAGCAACCGCAGAAGGTGTTCTAACACATAAACAGCGCGAACTCGGATGCGCACTATTGAATATTGGCGCCTCAACAACCAGTATCATTGTGTATGAAGAAGGTGAAGTTATTCATGCCGTGGTGCTTCCCTATGGCTCTGATCATATAACAAACGATATCGCTATTGGTCTTCGCATACCGCTTGAGGTAGCCGAGAAAATTAAGTGCGACTACGGCAAATTAATTGGTAAAGAGGTGAATAAAAAATTGGATATTGACTTGGCAGAAATCGATGAGCATGAACAAGGAATGGTATCAATGAAAATGATCTCACAAATTGTTGATGCCCGAGTGGAGGAAATTTTTGATAAAATTGAGCTTGAATTTAAAAAAATCGGTAGAAGTGGCATGCTGCCGGCAGGAGTTATACTAACCGGAGGCGGATCAAGGCTTCATGGCATTATTGAGTCAGCAAAAAAATTTCTTAAATTGCCTACAAGTTTTGCACAACAAAAGACTGTTTTAAATCCAATCGAGGCGCTTTTTGACCAGGGATATACAACAGCAACAAGCCTTGCATTATGGGGGCTTTCAGCTCATGCAAAAAGTGCGCAGCACAACGCATTTTTCTTTGGACTTGAAAATTCGATAGACGTACCAGGCCGAGTAAAAAAATGGTTCAAGGCCCTCTTGCCATGAACACTTTTGTGGTGTTACACTGGTGTGTGATGTTTCCTTAGTGAGACATCACATAATTTTGTAAATGGATAATGGTATGGAAATCAAGCCAGAGATAGAGGGCTTTGCAAAAATAAAGGTTATAGGCGTTGGAGGAAGTGGAGGATCGGCGATTAATCGTATGGTGACTTCAAAGGTGCGTGGTGTCGAATTTTTAGCCGCAAACACCGATATCCAGGCCTTACACCATTCACAAGCAACAACGAAACTGCATATTGGAAAGTCGATAACCAAAGGTCTTGGTGCTGGTATGGATCCTGAAATGGGTCGTCGTGCAGCAGAGGAGAGTCAAAACGAGATTCGCGATGCATTGGCGGGTGCTGATATGGTTTTTATCACCTGCGGACTGGGTGGTGGAACGGGAACAGGTGCGGCTCCGGTTGTAGCTGATTTGGCAAAAGATATTGGCGCCCTTACAATCGCCGTTATTACTAGGCCATTTACCTTTGAAGGTTCATCGAGAAAAACTATTGCCGAATCGGGATGGGAGGCGCTGGCGTCGAAAGTAGATGCCATCATTACCATACCAAACGACAAAATTTTACAGATTGTTGATAAAAAGACTTCACTCGTTGATGCATTTCAGATGGCTGACGAAGTGTTGCAGCAAGGTGTGCGAGGCATTTCAGAATTGATTACGGTACCAGGTCTTGTAAATGTGGACTTTGCTGATGTACGCTCCATAATGCGAGAAACGGGCTCTGCCCTTATGGGTATTGGCCGGGGGAGTGGAGATAACCGTGCAGTTGAGGCTGCAAAGGCAGCAATCTCAAGTCCATTGCTCGATCTCTCAATCGAGGGCGCGAAGGGCGTCTTATTTACGGTGACTGGAGGTCCTGATCTTGGCATGCTTGAAATTAATGAGGCAGCAAAAATAATCACAAGCTCAACTGATCCTGATGCAAAGGTTATTTTTGGAGCCGTCATCGATGATACCTTAGGCGATGAAATTCGCATTACAGTGATAGCGACTGGTTTTTGTGATCGCGATAAAGTTGTATCAAAAGCTCCCTACGAGAAAACGTATAGTGAGCGTCCATCGTCGTATCCGTTAAATCAGTCACTATTTAATCCACCAACGCCGCGCATGGCATCAATGAAGGCATTGCAAAAAGAGGAGCGCAAACCGAAGGTGGAAGAGCATCAGGCACCATCAGATAATGAAGACGAAATTGAAATCCCAGCGTTTATAAGAAAAAAAATGATGTGATTCGCCTTCGCTACGCCTTAGCCTTTGGCATAGGCGAGCTACGGCGCATTGTTTTTTTCGTTTTGCTACGGTATAGTTTCATAGTATGGCATTAGAGCATCTCATTGAAAGCGTTCTTTTTGTTTCGTCAAAACCGCTTTCGTATAAAAAAATAGCAGAAATAGCCGGTGTAAAGGAAAAGGATATTGTGGCCATACTTCCTAGCCTTCAGGAAAAGTATTCACTGCAGTCGAGCGGAATCGTGCTCGTTCGAGGTACTGACGCCTTGCAACTCACCACAAATCCGGATCTTTCAAAAACGATGCAGGAGTATTTGAAAGAAGAGTTTATGGGTGAATTAACACGTCCTGCGCTTGAGACCTTGTCCGTTGTTGCATACCGCGGGCCTGTGGCAAGGCATGATATCGAACATATTCGTGGGGTAAACTGTTCGCAATCTCTACGCAATCTTCTTATTCGAGGACTCATTGAGGTTTCCGGTGAACGAGGAGGAGAAAAATGTTATTCGCTTGCCTTTGATTTTATACGTTTACTTGGGATCACATCGGTACATGACCTTCCTGATTTTGAATCGCTGTCAAAGCATGAAAAAATTGATGCGCTTCTCACTGAGCCAGTGAGCAACCCAATGTCATCACAACACTCTGTATGAGTTTAAAAAAACAGTATCTCATTGCCAATTGGAAGATGGAACTTTTGCCGAAAGAAGAGCGGGCGTTGTTAGAGAAGCTTCCATTAGTGCTCAAAAAAAAGAAGAAAAGTCTCAAGGTTATTGTGTGTCCTTCGTTTGTATCGTTAGTTTCGGCAACGCAGATCAAAAAGTATTCTTCAGCAATCTTTGATGTTGGTGCGCAGGACTGCCATTGGGAAGAGAGGGGCGCATACACTGGTGAGATCTCTGCAAAAGCACTTGTGTCACTTGGATGCAGGTATGTGCTTATAGGACATTCGGAGCGTAGAGTTCACAATAATGAAGACGAGACAGTCCTACGCAATAAATTGCAGGCTGCTTTTAACGCCAGACTTCAGCCCATTTTTTGTATTGGCGAGACACGAGACGATCGAACGAATGGAAAAACGCTTTCTCGTTTGCGTCAGCAGCTCTCGAGCGCATTCAGTAATTGTACTATGAAGAGAAATCAACTGATATGTATCGCGTATGAACCTGTTTGGTCAATTGGGTCGGGTACTCCATTGAATGCTGATGATCTCACAAAAGAAATCCAGTTTATTAAAGAGTGGCTTACGACACATCTCTCTTCGCATCCCCATGTTGTATTATACGGTGGAAGCGTTGATGAAAGATCAGTTTCAAACTATCTGTCACCCAAAACCGGTATTGATGGCTTGCTTGTGGGAAGCGCAAGCCAGTCAGTAAAACGCTTATCAAAAATTGTAAGCCTCATGAGCCTGTCATAGCATATCTGATATGATACTCAATAGCATTTCAGTACTTTTGATTATCTGTTCAATTATTCCAATTGTAGTTATCATTGGAAGGCACTTGCATATCTTGGCATCGATTGATGTAGAATCTATTCCTGCGGAACGAGAAGCTCGAGTAAAGGATCGTCTCATACTCGAACGGCTTAAAAGGAGATGGAAAAGCGCACAAACGTTTATTACGCTTGTGTTTGAGCCCCTCATGAAGATATACAGTCTCATTGTGCGGAAGGCGCAACATGTTCAGGGTTGGCTTGGGGAAATTCGTGAGAAACAGAGACGCAGCGCTATTATTGGAGGAACTCATACAATGCCGGAAGAAGATCAGGATAAAAAAATCTCGGCATTACTGGAGCGTGCACGTGCAGAATTGGCAGACGAGAAGTTTGAGGCAGCTGAAAGAACGTATATTGACGTGTTGAGTTTCAATGAAAAAATGCTTGAACCTTTCATGGGTCTTGCTGAAGTGTATAAGCATCAACGTGAGTGGGAGCAGACGCGCGATGTTTTAATATGCGCATGTAAGCTCTTGAAGGAGCGTGGCCACGAAGCATGTTATGAAGGTATCTACGAGAATGAACAACTTCATTATGCAGAGATGCTGTATGACCTTTCAGATGTGTATCAAAAATTGGATCAGTTTTCAAAAGCGCTCAAGTGTATGAAAGAAGCTGTTGAGCTTCAAAAGAATAATCCGAAATTTCTCCATGGCCTCGTTCGTATCCATATTGCGCTTGGTGAGCGCCTACGAGCGGAAAAAGCACTTGATCTTTTGCTGAAAGCAAATCCTGAGAATGGAAGAGTAGAGGAGTTGGAGCAAAAAATAAAAGTTTTGAGCTACTAATCGCGCATTTATCCAAGACACTTTACGTTTTGGTTTTGTATGTGTATACTCTCACACTAGATATTCATATGCCGTTGTAGCTCAGTTGGTAGAGCAACTCCATGGTAAGGAGTAGGTCCGCGGTTCAAGTCCGCGCAACGGCTTTGGGTATACAATGTAAACGAGAAGGGCGGTTACCGAAGTAGTCAAACGGGGCAGACTGTAAATCTGCTGGCACTCGCCTTCAGAGGTGCAAATCCTCTACCGCCCAAGTGTAAGAGTGGTCATTTTTCTATCATCTTTCTTTGCCAACTTAGCTCAGTGGTAGAGCAATTGTTTTGTAAACAATAGGTCGTGGGTTCAAATCCCACAGTTGGCTAGGAAAGGTGAGAGTTTCCGGGGAGGGCGGGCGAGACCCACCATTGGTTGTGGCTTTCTGACAAAAATATTATTTGTAAACTCATTTTAGAGATATGTCGCAGGATTTTCTCGTAGGTATGGAGTGTACACAATGCCGCCGCATTACGTATCACACATATAAGAATAAAAAAAAGTTGAAGAACAGGCTTGAACTCAAGAAGCACTGTAAATACTGCAAGGTACACACGCCCCACAAGGAGACCAAATAAAACTCCTGGCACATATGAGCAACAACAAAACTCCTATCATTATCTCGCTTGGCGGATCGCTTATTGTCCCCGACGAGATCGATATTGAGTTTTTGCTGACATTCAAGCAATTCATTACAAACAATTGCGAGCAGGGAAATCGTTTTATCATCATCTGTGGAGGAGGAAAGACGGCGCGCAACTATCAAAATGCTTCAAAATATATTCATGAGGTAACAGCTGGAGATCTCGACTGGCTTGGTATTTACTCAACGCATCTCAATGCGCATCTCATGCGAATAGTACTTTCTAAGTTTGCTCATCCATCTATTTGGACGAAGCCGAGCGACGCCAAGAATTTTACCGAGCACGTACTTGTTGCTGGAGGTTGGAAACCCGGCATGAGTACGGACGCAGATGCGCTTATCTTGGCAAAAAAATATGGCGTAAAAAATCTTATTAATCTTTCAAACGTAGATTTCATTTACAATAAAGACCCAAATAAGTTTGATGACGCAGTACCGCTAAAAGAAATATCCTGGAAAGATTATCGCAAGCTTATTCCAAAAGACTGGGATCCTGGGCTCCATACGCCATTTGATCCGGTCGCTTCGCGCATGGCCCAAAAAGTCGGTCTTGAGGTTGCTATTATCAGTGTAAAGAATTTAGATAACGTACAACACTACATTGACGGAAAAGGATGCGGGGGAACGCGTATTCATCCGTGATCACGGGCTGTCGTATACCGGTAGTACACACGCTTCGGGTGCGTGGTGACTGGGTTCGATTCCCAGCAGCCCGACCATTCATACAACATTTGTTAAAATCAATGCACTAGTGGACAAATCCGCTTATGACAAATGGCGCTATACAATTTGGCAAAAAGTTGCGAGAAGCGCGCCTAAAAAAGAAATTATCGCAAGGCGATGTGGCAAGAATTTTAGGTGTCCACCGAACTTACATTAGCGGATTAGAGAGAGGCCGGAGAAATCCATCTCTGTTGACGGTTCAAAAAATCGCCAAAGCATTGAACATTCCCGTAGAGAACCTGTTGAAGTAAAACATATGAAAAATATCAGAAAAACAATATCGGAGTTGTGGCACAACATTGTACGAACAATGAAGCTCGCTTATGAAATAGACGGGCGTTTAGTCACAATGTATTACTTAACGGCAGGTATCGGTGCCATATCGCCGATTATTGCCGCATATCTGTTTAAGCTCGTATTAGACAATCTTGTTGTTAGTTCTCAAACGCCGGTTCAGGTTGGTATTCCTCTGATTATTGTTTTTGTTCTGGCCGGTTATTTTTTAATACGCTTAGTGGAGACAGTTGTTTATTGGGGATTAAACGTTGCTTATTACGACTATCTTTTAAGAAATAAATTTCAGAATGGCTTAAATTACCGCTATGCAAAAAAATTATCGAGTTTGGATCTTGGCCATTTGGAAAATCCAGAAATCCAAAATCTCATAACGAAGGTTGAACACACTTTTACTTGGCAGATACCGGATTTTATCAGAACGTGGAACTACATTTTTTCTCATGGAGTTGGAATTATTGCCGCAACAATTGTCTTACTTCCCTTTGGTCCTTGGATTCCGTTAGTGGTTCTACTTGTTGCCGTCCCGCGAGTTTATTTAAAGGCACGGCACGGAAATTTTGTTTGGTCTATGTATGGTGGTGGCGCACCTGAAGTAAAGAAACTTTGGTATACGAGAGGTCTGCTCACCGATCCGTCATCAATTATTGAGACGCGTATTTTTCAATCCCAGGAGGCGTTACTCGAAAGATTAGAGAAATTTCAAAAAAATCTCTACGAAAGGAACAAAAAACCTCTTGATAATTATAGATGGGTATTATTTCTAGCTCCGCTTGTGGAAACTGCGGTTGTATTTTCAATTATCTATTTTATGTTGCCTAACGCACTTTCGGGTGCGCTGACCATCGGCTCCCTTACTTTCATCATCACTACGTTGGAACAGATGAGAAACAATACATCGTGGGGTGCGGCTCATTTGGGTGAACTTTATCAAAATAGTTTATTTGTTAATCCATTTTTTGAGCTGATGGCATTGCCAAAATTGATAAAAGAGAGAAAGGACGCTAAAACTTTTGACGACATTAAGCCGCCAAAAATTGAATTTAAAAATGTTTCGTTTACATATCCCAATGGACGAGAAGTATTGAAAGATATTTCCTTTACCATTGAACCGGGGGAAAGTTTGGCAATGGTTGGTATCAATGGTGCAGGAAAAACAACTATGATAAAATTGTTGTGTCGTTTTTATGATGTTACAAGCGGGGAAATTTTGGTAAATGGAGTAAATATCAAAGACCTAAAAATTTCTAATTGGTATGCTCATCTTGGAACCTTATTCCAAGATTTCGTAAAGTACCATTTTACGGTTAAAGATAATATCATGCTTGGCGCACCCGATATCAAAGACGAAAAGCGAATGCGCGACGCGGCTGTAAAATCGGGAGCACAGGAGTTCATAAAAAAATTCGATAAAGGTTACGACCAAATGTTAGGAAGGAGTTTTGAAGAAGGCGAAGAACTATCCGGCGGTCAATGGCAAAAGTTAGCAATAGCAAGAACTTTTTACGAGCAAGCCCCCGTGCTTATCATGGACGAGCCAACAAGTGCCATTGACGCGCAGGCGGAATATGAGATATTTCAAAATCTAGAGGAGGTATACAAAAACCGAACGCTGATTTTGGTGTCGCACAGATTTTCAACTGTTCGAAACGCAAACAAAATAGTTGTAGTTGATGAAGGCAGAATTATTGAATCGGGTACACACGATGTATTTCT
>JACQRZ010000035.1 GCA_016206235.1 Candidatus Uhrbacteria bacterium | reverse complement strand
GTTTCAGATACTATTTCATCGCCCTCCCGGGCTGCTTTTCACCTTTCCCTCACGGTACTTGTTCACTATCGATCGTCAAAAGTATTTAGCCTTACCAGATAGTCCTGGCAGATTCCCACTCGCTTTCACGAGGCGCGTGGTACTTGGGAAAAAACGGTAACGCTCAACAAAAATTTTTTTAATTACGGGGCTATCACCCTCTGTGGCTGGCCTTCCCAGGCCATTCATCTAAAACTTTTGTCAGAAGCGCATGTCATAATCGACTGACATACTAGCTTCCCCCACTACCCCCAAAAAATCTATAGCTCGATTGCCGTCCACATATCTCAATCTAACAGTATTGCTACCATTAAAACTTAATACATTTCTGATTATTTGGGTTTTGGCTCTTCCCTTTTCGCTCGCCACTACTAAGGGAATAAACTATTGTTCTCTTTTCCTCCGGCTACTGAGATCTTTCACTTCACCGGGTTATCTTCCCGATTTGCATCGGGATACTCTGATCTTCAATCAGAGTGGGTTTCCCCATTCGGAGATCCTCGGGTCACGGGTTGCTTGCCACCTTACCGAGGCTTTTCGCAGGCTGCTACGTCCTTCATCGTCTTTTGACGTCAAGGCATCCACCATGTGCACTTTGACTTATCTCGACCATAATCAATGCTTTTACAATGATTTGGTTGTATTTTTTTCGTTGATGTTACGAGATACTCTTTACTTTACTATTGCGCTTCAATTGTCAATGTTCTACTCCAATCAACTACCCTTCGATACACTCGGGGTCCTCGAGAGGAGATAGCGAAAGTCTTTTTCAAAAACTTCCACTACCTCATCTCCGAACAAACAAAAAACCGCTTCAAAGCGGCCTTCTCTGTTGATTTTTAGGCCCCTTTTATGAAGTACATCGGTTGAATGATTGTGTTTGTATCATGAAAGAGGTTTAATGTGTCAACTATTAGCTTTACACAACGTCTCTTCTTAAGACGCACTGGCCATTATACCCTTTCGCAGGACTCTGTCAAGTGCCAAGTAAGCCTCTATTTTTAAGAAAAACGAGTGATCTGAAAGAAACATGTGGATAAGCATTTTTTGGTGCGGGTGAGAGGATTCGAACCTCCACGGGATTTCTCCCACATGGTTCTAAGCCATGCGCCTATACCAGTTCGGCTACACCCGCAAACATCGGCAAGTGACATCCAGAGTATCATAAAAACGATAAAGAGGCAATTATTCTTATGATTATAATGAATACGACGGCTGATCAGACTTAATTTATACGATATACTCATGCCGAACTTATTCACATTTTCCTTTCAATTATGAGGAAAAGTATCAAAACTACCGCAAAGCTATTCGGAAAGACAACGTAAAAAAGCGATATTTTCTTATAAATATCGCTTTTTTTGATGCTTAGAGCTGTCTTCTATAGATTAATGCAAAGTCATGAGAGAAATGATATACTGTAAATGGGTTGATTTTATGATAAATATCGCATCAACTCGATGGAAACGCCTTCTAGGGGCGATATTTGTGTTTGCCCTGATATTCTTTAATTTCAATCAAAAATCAATTCTTTTTGCGCAGAGCATGAGTTCAACGAGCTATATTATTCAATCGAGCAGCGTCAATTGCGGTGGCAACACATCGGCGACATCATCGTACGCCCTTTTTGATAGTGTGTGTGAAACGGTAAGCACCACAAGTACATCGCCTACTACTATACCTACCATGTTAAGCAGTTCATATGCTATTGACGACGGATTCCAAACAATGAAAGACATTCCCCATATTTCGCTTACTCTTTCTGCAAGCAGTATTGCTCTCGGAACTCTTTCAACTGCAAGCGTTGCAAGTAGTAGTATCACAACAACAGTTAAAACAAACGCTTCGACTGGTTATTCTTCTACGGTTATTGCTGATGGAGCATTTCGAACATCAAAGGGGGGCGAAATGATAAATACTGATGGTGGTATAACTGCCGGCGATGGTGAGTATGGTTTCACCACTTCGGGAAGCGATGGCCAGTACAACTCCTCCGATACATGTATACCTTATAGCAGTGCGAGCACGTGTACAACAGTGGCAAAAATATACGCATCAAACACACTACCTGCAAACAGCACCACAACATTTACGCTTAAAGCGGCGCGAGCGACTACAACACCTGCAGGCAACTATAGCCAAACTATTACACTTATTACGACGGGGACATTTTAAGTAAATATGATTTCAGGGATAGACAATTGCATAAAGCATTTGCGACAATTCGGGTCTCGCATTGCTTTTGTCGTCATCAAAACCATTGCTGCACTCGTATCAATTCCCGCAAAGCAGAGTAAAAATTTCCTTCAAAAACAAAAGGGGATTCTCAAACCGCATCGCTATATCTACATGCAAAGCGGCCGCGTGTTTGGATTGCATTATGTCTCGATCGACAGAGAGGGCACTTTTTCGGCAAAAGTAAAACGCAAAATATTACGAGTTCAAAAACTACTTTCACATCTTCTTGAGTATCGAATTGGCAACAAACTTTCTCCTTTACGGAGATACTATTTCACTGAACTCTTAGTCATTCTCATTTTAGTTGGATCTGTTGGCGTCTATATGACGAGCCAAGGCGCTGCGACTCGATCTAAACTTCCCATTCCATATCAAGGCCGACTCATGGATCAGAACTACGTACCAAAAGCCGACGGCACCTATTATCTCGCATTTGAAATTTATGACGCCTTAACAAGTGGAACCTGTAAGTGGCGAACTGAAGTAGGTGGAACGGGTGCGTGTGATGGCTCGGATCTTGAGGCGATCACGACAACAGTTTCACGCGGTCTTTTTAACGTTGTACTTGGCGATGGAACGGCGAATGTCAATCCGCAGATGGCTGAAAATTTCAACACAGCAAATACAGCATACTATCTGCAAGTGCGCGTTTGTACATCAGCAGCAGCAACATCATGTGAAACACTATCTCCACGCAAACAGCTTGGTGGCGTTCTCTTCTCATACAATAGCGACTTGCTTGATGGCGTTGACTCAACGGGTGTTCTTCTCTTAAGCCCTGGAACATCTACGCAATCACTTACCTTCACAGACGCTGCTACCACCGCCCTGACACTGACAGCAAATTCGCTCACCAGCGGCACAGCTCTCAGTATCTCTGCGTCGGCACTTACTTCAGGAACTGGTATTACATTTACAGGACCGACATCAACGGGCATTACGGGAAGCGCACTTTCCATTACCTCTGATGTTGGTTCGGGTGGAGAGCTCATCAATCTTGTGCCTGACTTTAGCGGTGCTGCAGTTACTGCATATGGCATCTCCATGGCAGGAACAGATTCAACTTCCTCAGGAAATACGAATTATCTCAACTATGGATCGCTGACATACACCGGAAATGCTGCTAAAGTCGGTATTGGCTATTACACAACACTCTCAACATCATCAACAACAGCCGATACGCTTATTGGTTTTGACATGGCAGCAGCAACGACAGGAATTATTACGACGGGCACTCGAAATATCTATGGCATTCGTAGTCAGCCCGCATCGACGGCTGCATCAACGGGAGGAACGACTAATGTCTATGGCGGATATTTTAAAGCAGCTGGGGTGGTGGGCACAAGTGGCACCATCAATAGCTACGGTCTCTATATCGCAAATGGCACGATGGATACGACCGGTACTTCAACAAATTACGGTCTCTATGTGGAAAGTCCGACTTTGGCAGATACAAACTATGCAGCAATTTTTGCAGGAGGCAATGTCGGCATCGGAACGACGGCACCAGCAACACCGCTTGAAATCGTCTTTTCGTCAAGTGCGACATCTACCGTAACTACGGCTAACAGTATAAAAATTCGTAATAGCGACACAACGGTTAATAACGGTGCTTTTGTGCTCTTTGATATTCAGCGATCGACACCGGGGCAAATCAATGCTGGAGCAATTGGCGGCACATCAAGTGCTGATACAAATAATGGGCATCTTGTATTTTATACAAATAGCACGGGTACGCTTAGTGAGCGACTGAGAATCGATCAAAACGGATATGTGGGCATAGGTTCCTCATCACCGTCATATCGACTTGATATCGTGACGTCGACAGCAAACGATCGTGGCATCAATATCGCGCATTCGGCAACATCGGGAACAAATTATGGCATTTACACATCACTCACTGGGGCAGCGACAACAAATGTCGGCGGATATTTCTCTGCAACAGGTGCAACAAACAATTATGCTGCTATTTTTGAGAATGGTAGTATTGGTATTGGTACAACAGCACCGTTTGAAAAATTGACGATTATGAATGGATCGTTCGGGCTCACTCAGGGATACATCAATACGCCTTCAGGAGGATTTGGTACATATCAAAATCTCTTAACATATTCTGAAGAATTTAATAACTCAGCATGGGTGACATCGAGCGTTACTGTCACTACTGACTCAACAGCAGGCCCCGACGGAAGAACGATTGCCGATACCCTTGAAGGCACTGGCAGCTCAAATATAAAACAAACATATACAACAACAACAAACGGTAACTACACGTTCTCGGTTTGGATGAAAACGTCATCAGGCACAGTTACAACAGGTCTTCGCATTGATTCGACCGACGCAACTCCAACAACCGGAACTGTCAGCGCCGTCACGGTAACAACTACATGGCAGCGTTTTTCTGTCACACAAAATTTTACGGGAACACCGTCAAACATCAGCGCTGTCATACTGCCAGGAAATGGCTCAACCGGAACAGTTATTGCTTGGGGCGCGCAACTTGAGCAAGCATCAAGCGCAAATCTCTATGTTCGTACGCTTGAAAATGCAATTGCTACAACGCAACGAGGCGCTACCGTCAACGGCAACTTATTCATCAACGGACCACTTACCGCTCAAACAAAAACGGTCACTTCAGCAAGCTACACGCTAACTGATTTTGACAACACTGTTTTTGTAAATAGCTCAACGAGTACCACCATTACACTTCCGGCCGCATCGAGCTCAACAATCGGACGCATGTATGAGGTCTACAAAGCTGATGGAGGAAGCACATCGGTTACTGTTCAGCGTGCTGGAAGTGATCAGGTTAATGGCGGCACATCGGTATCAGTGAGTACCCAGTGGTATGGAATACGAGTTATCGGATATACAGCAACTCAGTGGATTGCAAGAACACTCACATCTCCTTAATATTCTATGATATACTTAAAAAAATTTTTTTATTTG
>JACQRZ010000038.1 GCA_016206235.1 Candidatus Uhrbacteria bacterium | reverse complement strand
AGGGTTTAGGGTTTAGGGTTGCTATACCCTATACCCCTTACCCTGCACCCTCAACGATTATGTTTCGCGCATTGCAAGGCCTATAACAACCGAAAACTTTGGGCCGATCTGAGCAAGAATCGTCTTTAAATCGTCTTGATATTTTACATGTACCCATGGGTCACCGAGAATAACCCGCATATCAAGTGCTGTGGCAATATGCTCTCGCAAGCCTGGCATCAATGCTGTTCCGCCTGTAAGAATGATCTTTTCAATATTCCCTGTCGCTTTCGGCGAAGGAGTAACGCTGTGGCTTTTATAGAGATCTATAGTATAGCGAATTTCATGCACTATCGGTTCTACTGTTTCTTTTAATAAATTGGGGACTTCCCCCGCTCCTGAATTTTCTCCCGTCGTAATACCTACATCACGCTTCAACTGCTCTGCTCGTTTCTCATTGATGTTGAGGCTGGACATAATCGCTCGTGTCAATGCATGCCCCCCCGTTTCAATGCTTCGCCCTAAGAAAGGAACTCCGCTTTCCACAACAATAATATCAGTAATTGAAGCGCCGATTTCAACAATCATGATCTCTCCTGGGTCATTGCCTACCAGTGCACGAGACAGCGCAAACATTTCCGTCTCCAAACTTGTAAGTGTCAGGCCGCTGTGCAAAAAAATATCGGAATACTTTTGTACGGTTTCTTTTCCCGCTCCGGTCAACAGTATTTTAAGGTCTTCTTTGTCATGTTCTGGCTTCTTCTTTCCAAAGGACAAACCGCCTTTTTCCGCTATCTGGTTTACCATTTTATAGTCGAGCACGATGTCTTCAAGTGGTAAAGGTATAATTTTTTTTGCTTCCCAACGAATGGCAGAATCGAGTTCATCTTTTGACATCTGCGGTAAACTGATAAGCGAGGTGAACACAAGGAATGTCGGCAGTGCTGCTGTTGCTTGCTTCACGGTAAAGCCTCCTTTTTCGGTAATGAGCTTAATCGTGCGCGCAATGAGCATGGGATCTTCTTTTTCGCCAAGCTTCACGTCGTGATTAAAGCGCTCGACCATGCCATAGGTGATAAGCGAAAATGTTCCTTCAGTATTTTTTTGAAGTTCAATCAACTTAATACTCGAGGTGCCGATATCAACACCGATAATACGATTTTCTTGTTTCTGAAATAGTGGCATGGAAATGAGAGTGTAACGCCAAAAAGATAACGTACAACGTTACTCTCCTATAGTATAGCATATGGTCGGTGTGTAGTATATGGTATTTAGTATTAAGAATATGGAAAAATTTTTATGAATCTTCAATTGCCAAAATACCAAATACTATATACTAAATACTTGCTACTTATTTTGCTGGCAAAGAACGCAAGAAGTCTTCCAAGCCAGGCGGCGTATTCACGAGCATTCGACCATCGTTACGAATGATTTCTGATCCGCCCTTAACGCCGGCATATACTCGTTTGAAATCAATTTTCCGCGCGAACAACGCTCCGTTTACTCGAACGGGAAGGTCTTGATCAAATTGGGAAGAAAGTTCCTGGTGCTTGCTCGCAAGGAACTCAAGACGCACCGCGGAAAGGAAGTCTTTTTTTGCTTTTTCACAGACATCTTTATGGTCGCTGTCCAGCGAACAGTAGGTGAGATAAGCCGATATCGCATCGTTTGCCTCATCTCGCTTTTGCGCCGCTTCTTTCTCCTTTTTTTCTACTTCTGCACGCTGTTTTGTAAGCGCTTCTTGCCTTGCAATGCATGGCTTGGTTGCTTTAAAGTTCTTTTTCGTTGGATCGTTCTTGTCAACTTCCCAGCATGCGCTAAGAAACACTTGGTATGCGGCATCGTATGCAGCGCGTTTTGCTTGCGCGCTTTCCTCGCCATCCTCTGCTATTGATTTTGCTTCTTCGTCTTTGGCAACGGCCTTGTCACAACGCTCCTTCATGTCAGCTTTACTCTTCCATAAGTCCTTACATTTTGAGGCACGTGCCCATGCGGCTCTGCCAGCAACTTTCTTTGCAGCTGCTTCCTTTTTAAAATTGGCAAGTGCCGTATCAAACGCTTCCTTACATTCTTTCCCCTCACCTTTGCCAAAGGAGATGGTATTTTCTGCGATAAATACACCGCTGAGTTCGGTAAAGTAATCAAATTCTGTCGCATAGGGCGACGGCGATGTGCATGTATCAACACTAACAGTGCCTCCGCCATCTTTACTTGATGGATTCTTATAGACGATCCATGCAAGCGAAGCCAGTTGTTTTGCAGATGTTACCGTCGTGTGCTCATACACTATGGGCGCCTTTATGGTGAGATTGCCATGAATCACGACGGTACGGGCGCCAGACATCGCTTTTCCATTCACAATAATACCATTTGACACCATCCAATGTTCAGAACCCTTTTGAGGATCGTACAGCGCTCCGATCGTAAGATCGCCATCATGAAAGAAGACTTGTCCTCCTGTTCGCGAATCGCGCAAGAAGTTAAAGAGCGCGGCTTCCGGATTTTCTGAAGCGCCGGGAACATATACGGTTTGACGATATTTATTTTTGGCCTTATCTAAGTAATCGTTTGTGCTTTTCGTAGTGAGTGATTGTATATCGAGAATTCCGAGATTGCTTTTGAGACGCACGACCTTGCCGCTTGCATCATCCTTATCCTTTATGCTTTTCAGCATGGTAAATTCTCGTGCCGCATTTTTTTCATCTTGCTTATAGTCAGCTTGTGCGTCGGTAATGGTTTTTCCATAAATACTTCCGCCTTGTGTTAGAATACGCGTTCCTAAAAATGCCGTCTTCCAAAGACTTGATGGATCATCTTTTTTGAGGTCGACGCTTTTGTCGCAATACGGATCACATGCGCGACCAGTCGTAAATGTTGAGCCAACAGCTGGCGCAGAGGTGTCGGTTGCACTTTCACGACAAAGGTAACCGCTGTCAACGGTATCGGTCGGTGATTGCTCGCATGTTAGCCCTTCCAAGCATCCTTTATAGTTCCATGGCGCCTGCTGATCACCTTGACATCCAAGTTCAGTTTCGGTATTCTGCTCGCATTTCGCTTTGCATGCGCGGTACTCTCTGCCATCAATGTCAAAGCCTTTGCAAATGCGTGTACCTCGAGGGCATGGAGGAGCGCGACGCGTTTCATACAATGTCTTTCCAGAAAACGATACCCAACCAAGCGTGCCATTCCATGCCCATCCGCGAAATTCGCGCCGCAGATCATCATACTTGACTTCATAGCTGTTCCCGCTTGGAGGATTGAGATGGGAAAGTCTTATCCAACCATTATCTTTCAAAGAAATAATTTTCATCCAACCTGAGGTAGGGCATAACTTTCTTTTGACTGTCTTAATATCGCCATTGACGAGTTTAATTTTTTCTTCAGGACAATTCTCTATCTTGTCACATTCACATGCGCTCACTTTTGCAAACGGCTCCACATTTCCTGGCGGCGCCAATTGCGACCCAAATTTCGCAGTATCAGCAAGCACTGGATCCTTACATGTCGCCCCCCAGCAAATCCATCCGTACACATCTGACCATGACCATCCACTCACATCTCCTAACGAATACTCTGTGTCATCACTTGCATCTTCGGTACTTCTATCATCTACGCATGTTGCACGATTGCATTTCTTTACGCCATGAACTTTTGCAACGTAGTCCTTGACTTTTGTTGGCACCTGAAACATCCATCCCGTATTCGGATTCCACGCGGTTCCTCCAATAAACACGAAATCGCTTGAAGCGGCGCGTGAAAAAGAAAATGCTACAGCTAAAAAAGCTGCTAGGGCAATAACAGAAATTCCCGGCACAATTTTTCTCACAAACATACATTTCTTTCATTGACGATCCGACCTCTCCATTATATACTAATAATACGAAAAAGCCTATCCAAATGACAAACCAACCATCCATGGAAAACCTTATTCACAACTCAACGCATAACCTTCGACGCATCTTAGCCCAAGCAGCACAGTTGGCGGCATTCGAAGGCAAGGAAAAGATCGAGCCGACGCATCTTTTTTACAGCCTCACCAACCAAGTTGAGCACTTTCTTACCAATTTGTCCGCGCTAAAAAAGAAATCAAAGACCCTGAAAAAACAGAGCAAAAAAATACCGCCCTCACTTTCACCAACGAGCAAGAAAATTATTCTCGACGCTGCGGCACTCGCTGACCACTACAATCATAGCCATATTGGAACCGAGCACTTATTCGCAAGTCTTTTGGAAAGTAAAAACCCTCACATAAAAAAAATCATTAAAGAGCATCGACTCGATTCATCAAAAATCAAAGATCAGTTAAGCGCTATTCTACAGACATCTTCAAAAATTGCGGATCTGTTGGACACCATTCTTCCCCATGAAGCACTCCCACCAGGAGAAGGTGGCCCTCATGAAGAACCTGTACAAGCTCCAACAAAATCAAAAAGAGCGTCAGCGCTTGAATACTTTGCCGTCCACCTTACCGATTCTGAGACAGCCGCAAAATGCGATCCACTCATTGGACGAGAAAAAGAGCTTGAGCGACTTATGCGCGTCTTAGCGCGCCGCACCAAAAACAACCCCGTGCTGCTTGGCAATCCTGGTGTTGGAAAAACAGCCATCGTAGAAGGACTTGCAAAAGCTATTGTCCAGGGCAACGTTCCCGATGTGCTCAAAGATAAAAAAGTATACTCCTTGAATTTGACGGCGCTTATTGCGGGAAGCGCGTTCCGTGGCGAACTTGAGATGCGTTTCAAACAAGTACTTGATGAAGTGAAAAATGATAATCGCATCATTCTCTTTATTGACGAGATCCACAACCTTGTCGGTGCTGGTTCGTCAAACGGCTCGCTGGATGCTGGAAACATCGTAAAACCCGCGCTCGCTCGCGGTGAGATGCGTTGTATTGGAGCAACTACCTACCAGGAGTATAAAAAATATATTGAAGAAGATCCCGCGCTCGAACGGCGCTTCCAGCCTATTTCTGTTCCTCAACCGAGCGAAGAAGAAGCAGTGCAGATTTTAACGGGCCTTGCTCCTAACTACGAACAGTACCATCATGTTAAAATCCAGCCAGAAGCCATACGCGCGGCAATCGATATGAGCCAGCGCTATATTCCAGAAAAATTTCTACCCGACAAAGCAATTGATCTCATCGACGAAGCGTCGGCAAAACTCAAAATTGAAAACTACCGAAGCGATTTGGCGCTCACTATCGCGCGTCTCAGAAAAGAAACAGCTGATATCGCGCGACATAAAGAACACGCACTTTATGAAAAAAATGATCTTCAGACTGCCCAGGGGCTTCACTATCAAGAAGTACAACTTAAAAAAACACTTACCGACCTCCTGGAACAAGAAGCGGCAAGTGTCGGCGTGATCACTCCACAACGTATTGGCGAAGTTGTCTCGTCTATAACTGGCATACCAGTACGCGTCTTGCTTCAAAACGAAAAAGAACGGTATCTTAAGCTTGAGGACTGTTTGAGTGAATATATTGTTGGCCAACATCATGCCAAAAAAACGGTTGCCAATTTTATCCGTCGGGCAAAAAGCGGGCTTCTTAAACGCGGGCGCCCCATTGCCAGCTTTGCCTTTCTGGGGCCGAGCGGTGTGGGGAAAACAGAACTTGCGCGAGTAATCGCAAAAGAAATGTTTGGCACTGATGGGCTTCTGAAGCTCGATATGTCTGAGTTTTCGGAAAGCTTTAACTTATCTCGACTGATTGGAGCTCCAAGCGGCTACATCGGCTACCGCGAGGGCGGAAAACTCACTGAGGCAGTACGGCAACGTCCGCACTCGCTCGTGCTCTTTGATGAGATTGAAAAAGCGCACCCCAGGGTTGCCCAGATCTTACTCCAAATCCTTGAGGATGGCGTACTCACAGATGCGGCGGGCAAAAAGGTGGACTTCTCAAACACGATGATTGTTATCACATCAAATATTGGCGCGAAGAAATTTACCCAAAACGGTTCGCTTGGATTTTTGTCCGATGCTAAAGAGTCGTCTGCAAAAACAAAGGAGTATGTGATGGAAGAGTTAAAATCGGTATTGAATCCTGAACTTATCAATCGACTTGATCAGATCATTGTTTTTGATCAGCTTACAAAGGAAGACATTGCAGAGATTGTGGAGCTTAAGCTCGAGGAATTGCGTGCGCGTGTCGCACCAAACAATATTACACTTTCCTGGACGCCAAAACTGAAAAAAGAGCTTATCGAACGTTCATACAACCTGCTTTCTGGCGCACGAAATGTCCGCCACCTTATCGAAAGCGTTATTGAAAATAAAATTGCCGAAACACTTCTCGCGCTCGAATCCGACACTCCGCTCATACTGTCGCTGGATTACATCAAAAATGACTTTGTCTGCAAAGTAAAATAAGGCACTCACTTACAATCATGCTTGTCACCTATGTCAGATTCATTTACTGATCGATTGGTTGAGGCTGCAAAACGAAAAGGAATTGAGAAAGCCCGCGAGAAAGCCCGCGAAAAATTTTTGCAGTCTCAAAAAATGCAAACGGCTCTGCGAAACATGGATGCTGCGAACCTGACATTAAAAAATATACAGGCAGGAAACACTGAATCAATTGTAAAGGATGCGATGCTCAAATCACGCCATGTGCAGCAAGCAATGGCGGCAAAACAGTCCATTCAGCAACGAGCTCAAAGTATTCAGAGAATCGCACAATCGAAGAATAAAGAGGAGGCGATGCAAAATATAGCTGCTGCTCTTCCTCTCTCGCAAGAGAATCAAGAAAATATAGAAGGTAAAATAAAAATGGGCCATGAAGCGGCTCAAATTATTGCTGGAAAAAATCTCATAAGAAATACTCTCAAATTAGCGCTTCAATTACGCAAAGCAGCGGCAGAACATGATCCGACTGCTTTTTTTCTTGTACTCATTTTAGCTATTATCAAGGATGCTTCTGACATATTTACGTTTGGTTTTTCTGCAGCCATCACGTGGAGTATTAGCGTTATTCTGGCTATTTTTTTGTGGGGTAAAGGTACGGTCCTCTTTAAAATAGTGCTCTTGATCCTCTCACTCTTAGAAGTTATACCTGCGCTCAATATGTTACCTGTTCAAAGTATGCTTGTTCTCTTTGCTTGGTATAAATCCGAAACAAAAGCGAACGCTGACAAAAAAAAAGCTGAAGAGTATGAGAAGCAGGCACAAAAAACAGAAAAAGAACTGAAAAAACGCTTAAAAAAACATCGAAAATTCAAAAATGAAGCAATGGCCGCTTAATTACGTATGTGGTATTTGATATAGAGTATATGGTATACTTTTCTCAAGGTATCAAATACGATATACTATTGCTATCAATTCCAAAATCCCAAAAACCAATTCTCAAATAACTTATAAGTTTTAATGTTAAAAATGTAATTGGGAATTAGAAATTAGACATTAGAAATTT
>JACQRZ010000034.1 GCA_016206235.1 Candidatus Uhrbacteria bacterium | reverse complement strand
TCGCTGTATACTCCAACGAGAAAAATCATATTTGAAGAACTTCCCACACTACAGCTCGATCGAGAATATGAGCATGATCTTTCTAATAAAGAACTGTTTAAAAAAATCCTTACTCAGATCAATGCGCCGCATACGACAGGAAAAACATTTCACAAGAGTGCTGATGCCCTTGAGTACGCGACAACAATGGGATTTCCACTGGTCGTAAAACCTCAACAAGGCTCTCTCAGTAGACATACGTTTTGCAACATCACGTCCGTCGATCATCTTCGGGCTGCTATTGCGCATGCGCAAACATTAAACAAGGCATTCATTGTCGAACGATATATCGCTGGCGATGTTTTTCGTGCAACGCTCGTAAATGCAACATTGGTTGCGGCTTGCTGGCGCGAGCGTCCCAATGTGATTGGTGATGGCATAAGCACTATCGCGCAACTCCGAGACAGGAAAAATGCTTCGCCTTTGCGAGGAAATCTATCGCAAAAAAATACCACGCTTCATAAGATACCTTGCACGGATGGCGTCATATCCTTTCTCGCACAACAGGGCCTTACATTGGAGAGTGTTCCTCCGCAAGGACAAAAAGTATACCTTCATGAAAAAGTCATTTTAGCCTGCGGTGCAGACATTCATGATGTGACAGACGCTCTCCACGGTGAGACGCGTGAACTTTTGGAACGCGTTGCGCGTCGCTGTCATGTTCCACTGATTGGCTTTGATCTTATCGCTTCTGATATTTCAATGTCATACCGCGATCAACCTTTTGCTATCTTAGAGGCAAACACAAAACCATTTATCGATATGCATCATTATCCGGTAACTGGCAAGTCTAGGAATGTTGCTGGTGCTCTTCTTGATTTTGTGGTTGCGCCCTCTTCATCGAAAGATTGATACGGCCCTGCTCGTCGATACCTATCACTTTTACTGTTACCGTCTGGCCGATCTTTACAATGTCAGAAACTTGCTTCACGCGATACGGTGCGAGTTCGGAAATATGCACCAAGCCTTCTTGGCGAGGAAGCACCTCAACAAACGCGCCAAAGTCCAGTGTCCGCATTACTTTGCCTTCAAACATCTCGCCAACTTTCACTTCGCGCGTTAATCGCTTGATCCACTCAACAGCCTTTTCCATGCCTTCGGCATTGGTTGACGTTACCATCACAAGGCCGTCTTGCTCAATATCAATATCTACGCCAGTGGCATCAATGATTTCGTTAATCACCTTACCACCAGGACCGATCACATCGCGAATTTTGTCGGGGTTAATGCGGAGCGAGACAATGCGCGGCGCATAGCGTGAAAGTTCTGCCCTCGGCGCTGCGATAACAGCTGTCATTGCGTCGAGTATCTGTAATCGCGCATCTCGAGCACGCTGTAATGTCTCTTTCACAATCTCCATGGTCAAGCCCTTGGTCTTGGTATCGAGCTGGATGGCAGTAATTCCGTTTGTGGTACCTGCTACTTTAAAATCCATACCACCTTCGCCATCTTCAAGATCCTGTAAGTCAGTGAGAATCTTATAACGGCCTGTTGTGTCCGACGCCAAACCCATGGCAATACCGGCAACCGGCGCATTGATCGGCACACCGGCATCCATAAGTGCGAGTGTTGAACCGCACGTCGATGCCATGGAACTTGAACCGTTTGATCCAAGCACTTCAGAGACAACGCGAATGGTGTACGGAAATTCTTCTTTTGAAGGAAGTACTGGTAGAAGCGCTTTTTCAGCGAGAGCTCCATGGCCAATCTCACGACGGCCGGGCCCACGCATTGGCTTTACTTCGCCCACTGAGTAGGGGGGAAAATTGTAGTGGTGCATGTAACGCTTCTTACCCACTTCTTCCATGCCATCGAGAATCTGTTCGTCGCCGGGGGCGCCGAGCGTAACTGCAGAGAGCACCTGTGTTTCACCGCGTGAAAACAAGCCTGTCCCGTGCAAACGAGGTAATACGCCCACCTCAACTGAGAGCGGCCGAATCTCGGTGAGCGCACGACCATCGACACGCTGCTCTTTATCGAGAATCGCGCGCGTTACCAGGGCTTCTGCTTCCTCATCGAGTAGAGCCAACAATTTTTTGCGCTTGTCTTTCCCAACCTGTTCTTGCTTAAGGTGCTCTTCGAGTTCGGTCTTCATCAAACCTATGCTCGCCTTACGGCTCTTCTTAGTTACATTTGCGCCAGTGGTAAGATGAGCGGGCGCTTTTTCTTTGATCCAGTTCATGACTCTTTCAATCTGTTCAGGTGATACTGTCTCTTCCTCAGATTCTTCCTCGACTTTCTTTTTTGAAAGGTCGGCAACGGTTTTTTTTGCGACACCAACTTGCGATTGGATATCGGAAATAAATGCGCACACCTTGCCAAGATGTTTTAAACAGAACTCAATAGCATCGGCACACACTTCTTCTCCCGCCTGCTGCGCGCCCGCTTCAAGCATGAGCACCTTGTCATGGGTACCTGCAATAAACAAATCAATTTCGCTTTTAACTCGCGCTTCATACGATGGGTTGATCACCCACTCGCCGTTAATACGGCCAATGCGGATACCACCCAAGGGGCCTTCCCATGGAATATCTGAAATGGAAAGCGCTAATGCAGCGCCGATCATTGCCGGAACATCCGGATCATTTTCTTGATCAACCGATAGTACTGTAAGAATCACCTGCACTTCATTTTTAATGCCATGGGGGAACAGAGGACGGATCGCGCGATCAACAAGGCGTCCTGTAAGCACCGCCTCATCGGTGGCACGCCCTTCGCGTTTGATAAAACGCGAGCTTTTAATTTTTCCTGCAGCGTATAAACGCTCTTCATACTCAACTTGAAGAGGAAAAAAATCAATTCCCTCCCGTTCTGTTGCGCTCATCACAGCTGTTGCAAGCACGGTGGTGTCGCCATATTGGCAGACAACAGAACCGCTTGCTTGCTGGGCCAACTTACCGATTTCAACGGAAAGTTTCTTTCCGCCGATTTCTGTCTCAAATTTTTTCATATAAAAAGAGATCCTTTCTTCCCGAACGCGGACAAGTCCGTAACGGGCGAGTATTGATCTCCAGATTTTAGATTCCTTTTTGGAAGAATCTACCTATCCAGAGAACAATACGTAGTATATTAGTGGTTAGTGGTTATTACACTTCTTTTTGACTATTGCTTTTTCGCTCAATAAAGTATGCTCGTTTTACTGCTCGTTTGGGACGCGTAAGAAGATACAGATCCAGGTTCTTTCCCAGATCAATAAAATCATCAGCTGCTTCTGTCAGTTTTGCCGATGCCGTATCGCCAAAGGCGATTACCTCAACCAGACATCCTTTATTTTCTTGGAGATAGGTAACAAGAGGAACAAAATCTCCGTCGCCAGTTACTAAAATGATTACATCGAGTTTGTCGGCAGATTTCACCGCATCCATGGACATACCAACATCCCAATCGCCTTTTTTTGCGCCGCCGGCAAAAATTTGAAGATCTTTCATCTTAACCTCAAATCCCTGCTTGGAAAGAGCCTCAAAAAAAGTTTCCTCTTCAGCCGTTTTCGATTTCACAACATAGGCAATCGCGCGAATAAGCTTGCGGCCGGCAACAGCACTTTTAAGTATTTCTTTGAAATTAACTCTCGCGTCGTAAAGATTCTTTGCCGAGTGGTACATATTGCCCATATCGACAAATACTCCTACGCGCTGGTCTTTGTGTTTTACCATTTTTTAGCTTCTAGGTATTAGCTTCTAGCCTCTAAGCGGCTTCTTCAGTTGGCGCTGGCATCATCATGTCTTCTTCATCGGCCAACGACTTGATCTCGCCGAAATCTCGCTTTTTAATCTTTAATTTCTTTGTGAGTTCCTCGTAGCCTTTTGGATCTTCTGAGGCAAAATAGCGAAGCAATCTGCGGCGTTCGCCGATTTTTTTGAGCAAGCCTCTTCGTGATGAGTGATCCTTTTTATGTTCGGCAAGGTGCTCACTCAAACGATTGATCTCCTCTGTTAAAATAGCTACCTGCACAGGGGTTGATCCTGTGTCACCGGCATGGGTCGCGAATTTCGCGATGATTTTCTGCTTTATTTTGGCATCGAGCATACTATTCTCCTAGCCGTACTCCATAGGTAGCCGCTGCCATTGGCTATCCATAGAATAGGCGCTTATATATAATAAAGAAAGTATACTCTATTTTAGCCATTTTGTCAATCTTCCTGAAGTGTCGTAAAATAATTCTTGAAACTTGAAACGTGAAACTTGCAACATACTATGGAGCTCAAAAAACTCATTAGTGACTTTCTTGAACATATCGAGATTGAAAAAAATCGGTCGCTCAATACGCTTGAAAATTATGGCTTTTACTTAGGCCGATTTCGAGAGTGGGCGGAAAGTAACAATATCAGCCGCGTTAACCACATAACGCTGGATAGCGTGCGCGCCTATCGCCTGTGGCTCAACCGTTTGCATGGCGACAAGCCACTGAAGAAAAATACTCAAAACTATCACCTCATCGCGCTGCGCTCGTTTTTAAAATATCTGGCAAAACGCGATATCAAAACGCTTGCTCCGGAAAAAATTGAGCTTGGTAAAATGCCGGAGCGCTCGGTCGCCTTTCTAGAAGGCGATGATCTCGAACGACTATTGCAGATGCCAGATCAATCTGGCAATCCCGGCATTATAAAAAAACGTGATTGCGCTATTTTGGAAGTGCTTTTTTCAACTGGTTTGCGCGTTTCCGAACTCGCTGCACTTACACGCGAGAATATCAATCTCAAAAAAGACGAGTTCACGGTACGCGGAAAAGGCGATAAGTATCGCATCGTATTTCTTTCGCAACGAGCAAAAGAAAAAATAAAAAACTATCTGGAAGCACGCAAAGACGCGTTCGATCCTCTTTTCTTGAGACACGATCGAGCATTTAATCCTCACAGCAAAAATATTGATGACAAAAACCTCTATCTTACCCCTCGCAGCATCCAGCGACTTGTTCAACGGTATGCAAAAATGGCAGGTATGACAAAAAAAATTAGTCCGCATACCTTACGGCATTCATATGCAACCGATCTTTTGATGAATGGTGCCGATATCCGATCGGTTCAGTCGCTTCTTGGCCATGCAAGCATTACAACAACGCAGATCTACACTCATATCACCAATCAACAACTTCACGACGTGCACAAGGCCTTCCACGGCAAACGACGAAAACAGTAGAACGTTGACCTAGCGACTAGAAAAATGTAAGCTATAGAATTGAAGCTATGCGCCCATAGCTTAATGGATAAAGCATCAGCCTTCTAAGCTGAGGACTCCAGGTTCGATCCCTGGTGGGCGCAATGAAACATATGCAAAACAAACTAGTCGCAGGTGGCGTAATTGTAAAACCGGATGGAGAAGTCTTGATGATTGAACAAAATCACAATTCGTGGTCATTCCCTAAGGGCAAGGTTGAAAACGGTGAAGATATCTTCATGGCTGCAATTCGCGAAATACATGAAGAGACAGGGATCACCGATCTTTGCATGCTTAAAAAATTGCCGTCGTTCGAACGCAAGAGTTTGAACAAAAACTGTGATCCGAATGATCCGACCTACTGCTTAAACACGTACTATTTCTATCTTTTTTCAACAAACCAAAAAGACATCAAACCAAACGATCCAGATAACGAAATTACGAATGCGCGATGGGTTTCAAAAGAACATGTGGCTGAACTCTTAACTCATCCGTGTGACAAAGATTTTTTTACATCAATTATCCATCAGATATAATATGCCCAGTAATACAACATTCAGCATTTGTGCTATATGTTCGTCGAATATACGCTGGGTAAAAAATAATTATTATTAATGCAACATCATCAGTATCGTATACGGCACAAATGATCGTAGAACATACTGAATGTTGATATACTAGGTATGCTGACCACTCTCATCCTAGCCATCGCCGTGCTCACTGGAGCGCTTGGCAACGTGCTTCTCAAAATTGGCACGCGTGCGCTGCCGTCAACACTCGACATTGGAAAGATTCTTTCAAATCCAATGCTCATCATAGGGGTACTTGTCATGATAAGCAGCTTTCCTTTTTATACGCTTACACTTCAACGTATGAGCTTGGGCATTGCTGTTCCCCTGTTGTCGAGCCTTACCTTCTTGGCAGTGCTTGTCATCTCGTATTTTGTACTTAAAGAACCATTGACTCTCACGAATTTTTTTGGTATCCTCGTTCTTATTGCCGGTATTTGGCTCATCGCCCAAAAATAAATGTCAGTGTGGCTATAAAAGAAATTGTACTTTTCATAAGCAACCACACGTGATGTAATCCCCTATATGACGTGGGAATATATTGCTGGTTTCTTCGATGGTGAAGGATCAATAGTTCATGATGGGAATAGGTATCGCATTACTATAGCTCAGACCCATAAAGGGTCTTTGAAGAAATAAAAAAGTTTACGGGTATTGGATACTTCTTCAAAGTAAAGAAACGAAAGGACCATTGGAAGGAGGCATGGGTCTATTACGTCGCGAAACAAGAGGACGTATTATTCTTTCTAGTACATATACGTGAATCATTGGTGGTAAAAAAATACCCGGTAACGAAAGCTTTGAGTGAGCTTGAAAAAATTGTTGGAAGACAAAAACAAAAAAGAAATAAAAGAAAAACCAATATTGAGCTGGCTAAGGAAATGCGACGCCAGGGTGCAACATACAGGACAATTGGGAAACAGCTTGGTATTGACTTCGGTTATGCCCGAAGGTTGACGAAAGTAAATTAATGTATGGTGAGATTAGTGTAGTGGTTCGCACGAGAGTTTGTGGAACTCTCAGGACGAGTTCGAATCTCGTATCTCACCCCAAGAAAAAACAAGGAACTCACTCCTTGTTTTTTCTTTTGAAAAAAAGCCCGGCCGAGAGTTAATCTGGCGGGCGAAGAGACATGTGCCAACCGCTAGCATGTTTCACAAAATCTGCTGTACGGAATACGCGAGTACGTTCCCCTGACAGTCCGCACACAGGCGGATCAGTTGTAATCTCACACGTACAAACTGCTTTCACGGCTGTCGATGACTCGCTACATTCCACTTCTGTCACGCGCGAACACGCGGTGTTAAACGTAGCATAAAACAATCTATCGATTTGTTCGAAGTCTTCTGGTTCAAGCACGCGTCCAAAAGACGGCGATGGCGATGGTTGCGCTGTTGGCTGCATCGAAGGACTTGGAGATGGCTGGTGATTACTTGATTCGAAACTCGGTATTGGAATAGCCACGTTAATGGAAGAGCATCCGATACAAAAAACAAGCGCACATGCACTCCATCTCATCTTGCATCCTCCTCTTGGAAAAGTCTCTTATTAGTATAACAGATAAAATGCTTGAATTCTTGTAGAGAAAGTGTGTGCATTATAGCGTCTTCGCCGACATAATTTACTTTTTATTCTTTTTTATATACGTTAAGATATATGTTTTACCTCTACTGTCCGAGATGCGGCTCTGCGTATGCAGAGCAAACGAGCGATGAGGCGTTCTTCTGTTCTGCATGCAACTTCGCTCTTTTTCGAAATTCAAAACCAACGGCAAGTATTCTTCTTATACACAACGGCAAGGTGCTGCTCGGCAAGCGCGGGCATGAACCGCAAAAAGGCGTGTGGGATGTGATTGGCGGATTTCTCAATTTAGGCGAACACCCGGAAGATGGCGCCAAGCGCGAAGCAAGGGAGGAGACCGGATATGACATCGAGATTGAATCGCTGCTGGGAATGTTTATGGACACCTACGACTACGAACGAACTGGCGACGTTACCTTAAATATTTGCTACATCGCAAGTATTAGCGCGGGCGAACCAAAACCCGGCGACGATATCGCAGAACTTGGCTGGTTCAATTCCAACGAACTGCCACAACCTATCGCATTCAAAAACGGCCAGGACATGCTCGACGCCTGGGTTAAAAAAATTCAAGCATCAAAGAAATAAAGAAGAGGTCTTCCATGAAGACCTCAGTTATATCACCTAAATTGTTCTATGAGCTGCTTGCGAAGGAGCCACGCCTCGTGCGCGGCTTCTTTTGCCAAACGCAGCCTCTCTGCGTTCGCAAGCATTTCTTGAAGGGCGTGGTTGAACACGGCCACATGGCCCGTGCTTCCATCGCCCTTGCTGTCATGGATGTAATGCGGCCAGTAAAATCTTGAAGTCGCCTCGGCCAAACCGAAACGCCTCTCGAGCTCTGGCCAGAGTCGCGCAAAATTCTCGCCAGCGAGAACTTCGCCGAACATTCTGACTGTTACGAGGATGGAAATATCCTCGTGTGTGTCCGAAACTCTCTCGAAGATACTACGCACCACGTCGCGCGTAACATCGGACGGCTTGGATTGACAAAATACCGCATCGGACACGCCTATCAGTCGAAGATCGGCAATGCGATCCTCTTGGTGCGTCGGGGCACCGACAGGCTGCTCCATTTGCGCAATTGCTCGCAGAGCGCGCTTGCAGCGTTCGCTCCGCACGTTGATCTCAGCCGTTTTTAGCCAATCAAGAAAGATCGTTCCGATCTCTCCCAACTGCAAAAGGACGTTAATAAATAATGCATTATCGAACGAGGAGATATGCTCCCATACTGGAAGCTTTTTATACGCCGCTACAAGCTCATTTTCATACGCGTCGTACGTACTCCACATTTTTAGCTCCTTTCTCTACCATGGTTGCCTGTAGTATACGTACAAATAATTAATAGTCATTCATTTTCGTCATACTCTTGCATGAATAGTAAAAGTATGCTATATTTATAATGAAAATAGAGCTCTATTTTGTAGTCGAAAAAATCCGACATTTATGAATATTACAAGTGACTTAAAGCAACTGGGCTTTGATGAAAAAAAATCGCGAGTATATCTTGCTCTTCTTGAACTTGGTTTTGCCAAGGCACATGAGATCAGCAAAAAGACAAAACTTCCCCGTCCAACGGTCTATGACCTGCTTGCAAAGCTGTCCGAAGAAGGACTTGTAAGTCATTTTAATAAGCGGGGTGTCAAAATATTCACTGCCGAACATCCGCAAAAATTAAAAAGTCAACTCGAAGATAAAGGAAAAATTATACAAAATCTTTTGCCTGAGCTGTCTGCTCTCTTTAATAGCTCGAACGTGAAGCCTCACATTCGATTCTATGAGGGCATTGAAGGAGTAAAAACAGTTTTCAATGATACGCTCACGGCCAAAAATAAGCTCCTGCGAGGAATCTTATCGATGAGCGATCTCTATACGAGTCCTGGCAAACATTTTATGGATTCCTATGTTGAACGTAGAGTGCATCTTGGATATGAACTACGCGTCATTCGTTCAAAACCGAAAGAAGTTCGACAAGAAGATTGGCCAACGAGCAATCAGCATCGGCGCACACTCCACTATGCTCCGTCGCACATGGTCTTTGCAATGACAACGTATATCTACGATGACAAGGTATCACTTATCTCTACTGCAAAAGAGAATTTTGGTATGGTTATCGAGAGTAAAGAATATCGCATGACCATGGAAAATCTTTTTGAGGCACTGTGGAACATAAGTACGCCAGCATAAAAAACAAATCCGTCGCGATCGTAAGATCGGACGGAGACATTCTCTATAGCGAACGGTTTATACCGCTTGTTTCTGTTTGATATGCGATTCCAATCTAACTACCATTCCTATAAAACAAAAGAAAGCTGCCCTCTTTTTGAGTTTCCTCAAAATAGAGGCCTCCCAATCACGACGAGCGAGCAATTCAGAAACGACAGAAGGCCAAAAACGCGGAGAACAGCCTTCCATGGCATAATGAAAAAGAACCGACGTGTGCGACGTCATAATATGATCGTCACACCATTGAAACGCATCGCGTAGCACGGGCAAACCTTCAAGGCGCATCGTACACACAAATCGACTCATATCGATAAGGTCGGTATGCTCTCTCGAGATTAATATCTCAAAAATAATTTTTTGAACATCTTGTCGGCTGCCGATCTGCTGTGCAAGTGAAAGAAGCTTATCGTTATCACGCACACTGAAAACGCAACTAATCATTTGAAGTACCGTAGGAGCCTGCGAATTCTGTACTGCAGTATATCCATCTTGATAGTACCGCTTGAGAAGTTTTGAAAGAACGTCATGTCGCTGTCTCAAAGCAAGCATATATTCCCAATCACCGTGTACAAGATAGCTTGCGATCAAATCGTCAGTTGAAACCTTTGGAAATATCGTCTCTTTCCATGCACGCAACTTTTCTGTAAGTGCTTCGAGCATGCGCACGCCTCCTTTTGAAAACAACTATAGATACTTTTGCAAAAAAATTCGCAATAGTAAAGCCCGCGGCAAGATCCTGTCCATAGCATTTACTCTTCATCTTGCTCAACGCTCACGACCATTAGTTATGGGAAATTGTTTTCACGATTTGATCTCCCTCGAAAATTCCCGCTTTTATCTCAACCATGTCATTAACTTTTTGAGATCCAAGCACCACTGGCGTGTCTGTAAATTTGTTCTTCTCTTTCTTACGCACGTACGAGGTGTCGTCTTTCTTAACAATGGCTGTTTGTGGAACAAGTACCACATCTCGTTTGTTGCGAGTTAAAAGAGAAATGTCTCCGGTAAATCCATCTTTAATGCGTTCGTCTGGCACATTGAAGGCAACAACTACCCGATGCACTGGCTTGCCGTCCCGCCGTACCTCGACAGGGTCAATAAAGACGACAGCGCCCATAAACTCTTCTCCTTGCAATGCAGAGAATGTCATTTTTGCTGATGTGCCTGGTTCTATCTTTTGTATATCCTCGCTTGGCAGTACAAGATCAACAACCATATCTTTTCCAGAGGTAATCTGTACAAGCGGTTTTCCTGGCTGTGTTGTGTCGCCTAAACCAATGAATAGAGCGGATACTGTTCCATCTACTGGCGCCACAACAGCAGCCTTTGCAATGTGTTCTCTAAGCTGCTCAATCTCGCTTTTGAGTTCAGAAATGTTTTTACTCGAAGCCTGCCTTCTGTCGTTTGCCAAAGCGAAGATTACACGAGCCTGCCCGCCTAAGTTTTGCGGAGCAAAAGTTAGGAGGGCGTCGATTTCTTTGAGCTGTACATCAAGAAGACGTATTTTCTCGTCATATGTTTGCTGCGCAACTTGGATGGTCTGCTGGCTCGAAGTTTTATATTGGACAATCACTTGTTGGCGGCTCGTGATCGTCGATGCAATGTGTTGAATGCCTGTTGTTGCGTTTGACACCCGCTCCCGATACATGGAAAGTGTCGCTTGGGGCAGTCCAACGCTCGCATTCAGCGCGTCGTTGAGCCGCGACAGATAACTAACAAAGGTGTCAAGACGATTTTTTAACGATACGAGATGCGCATCAAGGGCTTCTTGGTCAGAAGGTGCGGCCTGCAGTCCCTTGAGCCACTCCAATGCGTAAATCGCTAGTCCGCGCTGATATTCAACTTCCGCTTTTATTTGAGAAGAAGAGATAGTAAATGTGGGACGGGCAGGATTGCCCGAGAACATTGCCGATGTAAGGTCATACGCGTTTACTGCTCGGCTATACGCGTCGTAGCCAAGATTGCGGGCAGGCGCATACTGGTCGGCAAGCGCAGCTGCGGCTCGGGCTTTTGCCGTGTTAAGTTCAATAAGCGCATATTCTTTTGCTCTGATAATCTCCTGGCGCTGCTTCTCCAATGCAACTCGATCTGGAGTCTGCGGCTGTGTTGGTTGTGTTGGCACAGGTTTCTGTGGTTGTGGCTGAGGTTGTGCTGGAGTTGGCTTTGGCTGCGGAATTGACTGCTTCGGAGCCTGCCCGCTTGCGTTTTGTACATCAAAAGTTAGGCGGGCGAGCCGAGCTTTTACATCCGCTGTATCGAACTCAAAAAGTGTTTGCCCTTGTTTCACCTGCGCGCCAACCGATACTTTAATATCAGAAACCTTTGCCGCCACCTCGGTAGAAACGCTGACACTTTTAAATGGATGGGCAACACCGCTGGCGGCAATCTCTTCTATCACAGATCCTCGTTGCACAGTAAAAAGCTCCAGCTCTTTGGTTGGCGTTTTCGTCAACGCAAACCAAACGATGCCGCCGGCAATCGCTGCAAGAATGAGAAGTGGAATAATGACTTTGCGCATAGATTTAGGTTGTAGGTTGTAGGTTGAGAGTGTAGAAAAATGTCATCCCGCACTTGATGCGGGATCCAGCCCACTCGGAATTATCAGCCTTTTACTGGATCCCCGCCTTCGCGGGGATGACAAACAGGCACACCAAAGGCATTTTTCTACACTCTCGGTTAGTAAAGTTTAGCAAAACAAAAAATGACCAACAAGAAATTGGTCAAAGGGTTGTATATTCCCATTCTCAAGATGGTTATGGTCGTTAACCATCTTGAGAATGGGGAGGAGAATGTATTGGCAAGCCAATACATTCTCCTCGAAGCAAGAGGGGCAGGAGTCCACCCACGGCCGGAATTGCTAAAGCTCCGGCCGGCTTTGTGGAGGGTGATCCTGCCCCCGCCTGTCCCGCGGTTGTCGTTCGTCAATTGAACTGTGCCAGCGGGAACTGGCGAGGTTTGTCCATTGCCACGATTACTCGTAGCGTTTGGAACAAATTGTTCGGAAGTGCATGTGTGGCCAGACCTTCTTACGAAGATCACTGCGACGACGATAAGGTCGTCTTGTTGTTTGTACGGCCTACCCACACACTCCCGATTGTGTGTTCCAAATATCAAGATTAATTTCACCTCAAGTATAAAATCTCTAATAAGTATTGTCAAGTGCTTTATGGACAAAAAAGTAATAATCTTTGATATTCTTTTTATTTATAAGGAAAAATCATTATGCTTCTGTAAAAATAATGTGGGGTATTTAAAAAAATCTGCCTGAGGTTGACTTTTCCTTATATTTTAAATATACTATTTCTGCTTTCGGGATAGTACGATTCTGAGGAGGGCGTGGGCCATGGTGAGGCACTCGACCGAAGTCAGACTGCTATCACGGAGTAGAAAGGAGACCTGCATGCTACGGCAAAACGGCGGCGGCGGCGAGTAAATGCCCCGTCTTCCTGCAACGTCGTAGTCCCGCGGCCTCCAGGTCGGAGCTGCGAAATCGCGCTAGGGAAACCAAGCGCTAACTTGCGGCTCCAATAGGGGTGCGGTCGGTACCTTTGAGTGGTATCTCCGGACTAGTCGCTAACTAGGACGGGGAACATACATTTTCAGGGGTGAGAACGCCGACCGCCCCCTTTTTTTTATCGCAAAAAACCGCCGTCACCGGCGGTCTTCATTATTTTCTGCAAGCTATAAGCTAAAAGCTACTAGCTAGAATTTACTGCTCCTTATACTCCTGTGATCCTTTAATTGCAAGCTCCAATAAAACTTTGAACATTTTTGCAATCATTTTATTCTCGATTGCAACTGAATATATTTTTCCTTCATACGTCCAAATACTCACTTTGTCTTCATAGACAACAATGTCTGACTTAAAGTCTGACATCTCTTTTGGAAGAAAATACCGCTCAGATGGAAAGGTTTTGCCGCGAGGCCTTCCAGCATAAATACCCTTAAAATGCGAGCCGACTTTTTTTAATGAATCAATCATTGGCAGCATATCTTCACGAGAGACAAGCGTAAAGAGCGCATCAAGATCTGAAAATTCATAGATGACCACTGGTTTGTCCTTCGCTATCTCAAGATAATGTGTCCTCAAGCCCTCCATTCCCTCATACAGGCAAACGACTGGCCGCTCACCGCCAATCTTTAACTTCATCTCCGGGATGCTTTGCTCAAGATCTTTGATCTTTTGAATCAAGTCCTGCTCTTTTCGCTTTGCATACAGCAACAACTTGTCAGGATCTTCGGCAACAAAATAGCGCTTTTTACCGCGCATCACGCTCGACATTACTCCCCGTTCAGTAAGCGAATCGATCACAACATAAATCGCCTGACGAGAAAGTCCTGTCGATTTTGTGAGCTCGAGCACCGTTCTCGGGCCCTGCTGCAAGGCAGCCATATAGGTTTTAACTTCGCTCTCAAGAAATCCGAGCGAATAAAGAATTTGGGTAACGTCTTTCATTGTTTCAAATACTAAATACTTCTTTATAACTCAACTATAGCCCTAAAATTAATAAAGTTCAATTTTGTGTCAACCCATTGACATTTAGCCCTTAAAACGCTATACTTCCTCGCACGATATCAAATTAGGTGTTTTTTGCTTCCGGGTAACTCTCTGCTTAAAGAGAGGCTCTGGGAGCCCAAGGTCGTTCACCTCAATGCGATTCGACTTGTCCGCCATAGCTTTTAGCGCCGGCGGAATCTAAATTAAGGTGAACACCAATGAATTACGCACCAACAAATCCATCACAAGGTGGTGGTTTCGCACCACGCCAGATGTTTGATGTTACATCAATGAACATCAAATGCGCGGAATGCGGAGTTGACGTGACAGAATTGCCATTTCAGCCAACCGAAAAAGAAGATGGAAGCTATGGCAAAATCTTCTGCCGAGACTGCAACCGAAAACGCCGAGAACGCTTTAGCGGTCCTCGTGGCGGTGGCGGCGGCGGCAACCGCTTCGGCGGCCAGCGACGTCAGTACTAATCTCAACGATTACAAAAAATCCGCGGACCTCCGCGGATTTTTAGTTGAATAAATTTTTGGCTTGGAACTTGTAGGCAATCCCTAAATGCTCGTACGCGCGCTCGGTTGCAACTCGCCCGCGAGAGGTGCGATGCAAAAAACCCATGCGCATAAGATATGGTTCGTATACGTCTTCTATGGTCTGCATCTCTTCTGCCAAGCTTGCTGCTATGGTATAGAGACCCACAGGACCTCCTGAAAATTTTTCAATAATGGTTTGTAAAATTTTTCTATCAAGGTCATCCAAACCTACTCCATCGATACCAAGTGCGTGCAATGCTTCATGCGTTACCTCTGGCGTGATGATACCATCACTCTTTACCTGCGCGTAATCGCGGACTCGTTTGAGTATGCGGTTTGCAATGCGTGGCGTGTATCGCGAGCGATTTGCAAGCGTTTGAGCTGCATTCTCATCGAGAGCAATAGAGAGAATCTTTGCCGAGCGCCGCAAAATGCGCACCACATCATTGTCAGTATAAAAATCCAGGTGAAATAAGTTGCCAAAACGATCGCGCAGTGGCGCTGACAACGAACTCATACGTGTAGTTGCGCCGATCAGCGTGAACTTGGGCACATCAAGTCGAATGGTTCGCGCTGCAGGGCCTTTGCCAAGCACGATGTCGAGTGCAAAATCTTCCATTGCAGGATACAAACTTTCGGCAATGGTTTTAGGTAGTCGATGAATCTCGTCGATAAAGAGAATATCACCCTCAGATAAATTTGTAAGAATTGCAGCTAAATCTCCTGCCCGCTCAAGCGCTGGACCCGATGTTACGCGGATCGATGTGCCAATTTCTTTTGCAATAATGTGGGCTAACGTCGTTTTTCCAAGGCCCGGTGGACCTGAAAGCAACACGTGCTCAAGAGGCTCGCCGCGTTGTTTTGCCGCCTGGATAAAAACTGAGAGGCTATTCTTGATTTTATCCTGACCAACGTACTCAGAAAACGCCTGCGGACGAAGCTGCGCGTCAAACGTAACCTCGTCCGATTGAAGCTCTTGCGATGTCACATTATTTTGTGATTCATCCATATATCTACATCTTAGAG
>JACQRZ010000033.1 GCA_016206235.1 Candidatus Uhrbacteria bacterium | reverse complement strand
GCTCTAATCCTGATTCCTGATTTCCGCCAGAGGCGGACCCGCCTCTGGCGGGCGTGCTCCTTAATTCTTCCGATTTGTGTAGAGCATCGAACACTTGCTGAAGATCTTTAAGTAATGTGTCTGCCTCTGCTTCGGTAAGCCCTGCCCCACTGCCTGTTGCTGGTGCTATCAGCTTTTCTTTGGTCTCAGTCGTGTTGCGCACATTGCGCAGTCGAGTTACAAGAATTTTTTGGATGCGTAATTCCAGCCCAGTAGGGATAACTACACTGCTCTTTTTCATGACATCCGCAGCCGCTTTGTCGTAGTCGTTGCCCATGGCCAAAGCTATGGCTTTGGCAGTTTGTAGTTTGTAGTTTGTAGTTTGTAGGGTTTTGTCTTTCTTGTCATTGCGAAGGAGCGAAAGCGACTGTGGCAATCCCGCTTCTTGTCCGGGATCTCTCACTGTGTTCGAGATGACAGCCTTTTGTTCATTTGCAACTTGAATATTTTGATTTTGAGAATTAATTGGAAATTGGGTATTGGAAATTGGAGACTTCCCGAGCTGCGCTTCGGGAAGTTTATACGGTATCACCATCCACTGCATAGGATCGAGTTTTTCCAAGCTTGCGGGAAAATTTTTCAGCACTTCAAATGTCTGAAGGAGCTTGTGAAGAGCCTCTCTATCTTGTTCGGGCAACGCGCAAACATGCGGACTGGTGCCAAGATATTTCGCAATGGCAATTGATGTTACTTCTCCACCCGCAAAATCCAAAAAGTCAGTAATCCAATTCGCAACAGTTGGTTCCGCCCCGCCGATCTTTATGGAACCGATATGCTGCTTATTGAGGTAGAGATGCTTGAGGAGTTCTTCTGAAAAATTATCTTTGTTTGCAAGTACAGCAAGCAGCATGCTATTCAATGAGATCTTATACGGCCCATCATCGGTATAGAGATGATCGGCAATTTTACTTTCAAAAAATTCTAACATCTCCTTAGCTTCTTTTTCCCAGTCAACAGCATCTATTTTTTTTGCAACTGATCTTATGCTCGCATTCATTATTTTCATTAAAGCTAAATAGGTCATGCTTTCTTGAGCATCTCTCTCAAGATCGCCACCGAGTGCAGTATACATCTCAGAGTAGTCGCCGAAATATGCAGGAAAGACAAGAACAATATTTAACACCAAAAGTCTTACCATCATCTTCCTGTCTTTTTCATTCAATTGAAATTGCTCTTTGATCAATTCATCTAAATCAAGGGGGGCATATTTCTTTTCGAATAAGCCAAAAATAGTGTCCTCTACTTTTTTCATCTGCTCATCAACAAGACGAAACCTATTTTTTATATCAGCAAGAAAAAGATCGTACTCATCAGAGAGAAGAACATCTTGAATATCTTGAGGAAGTTTTTGAAAAATATTAGACATACGTTAACTTATCAGCGCAATATTCTATCAGCATGCGCTCGGACGGGATGCGCTAAAGCTGGATCAGCTAAATTGGTGAGCATCCTATTCCAGTTTTCTTTTTCTCTGTCCGACAGTCCTCTACTCGCACTGTTTAGATTAGCGAGTCTTGAGCGATCATTTATCTGCGAACGAACAGCCTGCGCAACAACATTGTCTGGACTCCCGACATTAGTCGTATCAAGCGTTGTTGGATTTAATCTTGCAATAATTCTTGCCGCAACTGACGGATTATTAACTAAAGCATTTTCTATAAAATTACGGTGTGCTTGTTCAAAACCTACGTCTTGGAGCCCATTTGGATTTAAACGAAGTACGTCATTGGCATTTGCTCCAGTTTCTAACGCCAAATTCACTAGACGTTCATAATCTGGAATAAATGCCGTATTTCCGGCAGTAAGGTGGGCGTTCCCAGCCTGAAGTTCGGTCATCCTATTCCTAATGTGATTTCTAATCGCATCGGCTACAGCTGGTTTATCTTTGGTAGCATTTTTAAGAATGGTGCTCAGACGTTCTGGATTTGCTGGTATACCTCTTGCAGGATCGCCAGCTATTTCCGGTCTACTCGCAAGCTGCTCAAATGCTTGTATAAACTGTGGCGTAATTGACGCTGGGGCAATATTTTCACTTGTTATTTGCCCTCGATACAGCATATCTGCGATATCATGTGGCGTAGCATTTGGTGTCTCTGCTGGATATTTATTTTTTACTTGCACATCAAATTGTTTCACTGTACCTTGGTCGGCTCCGAGAGCAACCATCTCTTGTCTCACGCGTGGTATTTCTCCCGCAGCATATCCATTTTTTTCGAGAATCTGCCTCATTGCACCCATTCGTTTTATCTTTGGTTCGGTTACATCATTTGCTACTTCATTCAACTTATTTACAGATTCATCAGACAATTTTCCAGAGGCCTCTTTGACAGCATTTGCTGTGGCATTTTCTAGATTAGCTATGTATGTGCTTGTAGAGTTCTCTATAGCATTTGCAATATCTCCACCATAGACCAGCGGTATAGCGCTAGGTCCACCAAGAGCAACTGTAGCAAGCTTCCCAATTTCAGGAAGTTTATCTCGCATTGAAAAAAGAGTGCTTGCAAGTTCGTGCGCTTGCGCCCGATTATCATGTATATTGGCTTTTGCGCGTGCGTCAACAGCCATTGAGTTTGTGTCATCCTGCAACATAAGTCTCCGATAATCAGCTGCGCGTGAGGCACTTCTCTCAGCGCTATCTCTATCGCCATTAGCAATATAATCCCTGGCTTCATCCTGTAATTCGTTCTCAATCTCGCGTTTACCTGCTAAGCCTCCAACTGCTCCAGCGCGTTGTTCAAGCTCAACTGCCTGCCGTTCTAAACGAGCTGCTTCTGCGGCATTACCAGCAACACGTGCAGCCTGAGCCTCTGCTCGAGACCTTTCTGCCGCCGCGCGGTTATCTTCGTACAATTGCTGCATTCCATCACCTCCATCGAGCGTATTTGCCATTCGATCGAGATCTTCTGCTTGAGCATCATTTCGCCGTGCCTCCGCCAATAGCTGCCGCATCTCGCCTTCACGACGAATCGCTGTTTCTTCGTCGCCATTCTGGCGAGCGGTTTGCGCTTGAGCATTTAAACCATCTGCAGTCGTCCGCTGAGCTTCAGCCCTATTTCTTCGTTGGATTGCTTCATTACGATTCGTTACCGCCAATCCTCTGAGTGATGCCGGGTCTTCATTTTGTAAAACACGCATGTGTGCATCAATCTGTTCTCTAAAGTTTTGTATCTCGTCAAAATTTCTTTCAAGATCTTCTGCTCGATCCTCAGCTATAGATGCCCCGTTCACGTCGCCAGCCGCTCGCCGCGTCGCTGCATTATTTCTCTGAAGTGTTGCGCGGCGCTGAATTTCTTGTTGTCGTGTCGTGAGCTGAGTTAGTATTTCATTGAACGATGCCTCGTCTTGATTTTGTGGATTAACGATTTGATTTGCTATTTCTTTATTCCAACCGTTCATCTCTTGACTCTCTGCCGCGCGTTCCATTCTCTCTCTCTTAGCCTGATCTCTGCGGCCTTTCCCGCGCGCGCCAAACGTCAACATTTCGCGCGCTATCGAAATATTACCAAATGGTGTTCGAAGTCCATTGCCAAATCGTCTTTCAAGAACTGTGTCAATTCTATTGGAAGCATTGCGTCGTAATCGTGTAACAGCTTCCCCGGCGCGAGATTCAGCGCCCATCTTCCAAAGCCCTCTTCCTATCTTTGTGGGCGCTCCTATAACATTTTCACGAAGTTTTTCAAGTGGTCTCGTTATTCTAGTATCAAAACCTTGAGCAAAATCCTCAACACGTGCCTTACGCCGCTGCTCCATTTTCTGCCCGATTGCACCGGCGCGTTCCCGGGCCCAACGCATTGGCGAAGGACCTTTTTTGCCAGTTGCGTAATCTTTGATATTGCTGATTGCGCCGCCGGCAACGCCTCCTGCAGCTCCGCCAAGTTTTTGCCCCATGACGAGTGACATAATTAACATACCAATGCCTAAAATGTATCCCGCTTGTCCTGCAAGTGTTCCAATAACCGATCCGCCAACAGCTTGCATGACATTGCCGCCGAGAAACGCGCCCGTTCCTCCTTCTTCTTCGCCAAAATCAAATCCAAGCTCTTTGTGAAGCTGGATATCTTTGGCATCTTGAATTCCAGCGTTAGCAACAGAAACAACAGTCAATGACAGCCATAGGAAAAATGCCATCACTGGCCCAAATACCACATAATTAATAAACTGCTCCCACCATTGCGATGCATATTGCTCGCCTCGCTCAGGCAAAGCAGTAAGGAAAAAGGCGAGGGGTGAGAGAATAATCAAAAACCATAGAGCAATAATACGAATCACCAACATCATCACAATAACTGCAACAACCACGAGGGCGATCACAGAAAATGCGAGTGCTAAAAGAGCGGCGATCACAAGATCATTTGTCGTTGCTTGTTTCACTATCTCCTGCCCACTACCGCCTGCACCAACCAGCGCAAGAAAATTTGGAATACCCAGTAAAGCTGCAAAATTTCCTCCGCCAGAAGTGGCCGCAAACGACGACACAAACGTGAGCATTACGACTTGGGCAAAATCGATGATCAATCCACAGATCGTTTTTGAAAAATTAATGAGAATCGCTGCCGCTATAAACTTTGGCAAAGTTGTTTGGTAATGGTACTTCTGCTGCTGCAATATCGTACCGATCGCGATTGCCAAAAGCACCAGCACAAAAAACATGTTTGCCACATCGCGCACGATTGACCAGCCATGGGTAACTGCGGTAGATGAAAGGAATGAGTTATACTTTGCAATAACAAGCAAAATATAAATGAGTGACATGATCAAACTGCCGACGAATTGTATAATTGCAAAGAGTAGGCCAACGATAACTGTTCCAAAACCATTCGCAACCCAATCGACTCCCCAAATAGCAAAAACGTCTTGAGAAACAGCAAAAAAACTCAAGCCAACAACAAAGAGGAGGCCGAGTGAGCCGATCGCAAATATTCGCCTATTTCCAAGGCGACGTAATACAGAAATCATTTACTTTTTCAGCATTATCTCATGTACAAAGTATATCATAGATATACTTTGGTAACCAGCAACCCGTAACCCGTAACCGGCTTTATATTAAAAAGAAAAAAGGCCGCTGGCGGCCTCGCTTACTTAAATGAAAATAGTATCACTATGCTGTTTGTAGTTTTTGCTCAAGAAATGCAACTTTTTTCTCTAATTCATAACATCTGGCGTTCAATGTTGCTATTTCACCGTCTTTTCGTCGCAACTCCAGGACGAATTCTTTGACTTCGACTGAGAGCTGACTCAAATTATAACGCAGTTCATCGATCTCTTTCTTGAGATCATTAAATTCACTGCGTGTGACCATGTGCTCCTTGAGATAATCCATGATCTCATCATTTGTCACGCCGTATTCTCCGTTATTTTGAGACATATATTTTTTGATGATGGGTGATTATCAGTATACTCTCGATAACTCGTAAGTCAATATCAAAAAAGCACGGGGAAATGCCCACGCTTTTTGCTGATGAGTGAGGTCGGATCTCGATCACTAATCGAAACGCACTCCTGTTTTCTTAATCTCCCAGGCCAATGGATTTGCATCAACAAACTCTCGTGGATGAAAACCGTGGGGTTCAATAACAATATCATTTCTTCCAAGTTCGTGAGCTTTTTTTAATAAATATTTCATCGATTGTTCCGAGTCGCGAAAATATGAGGAAATAATCGCTATATCGATATCGCTGTTTTTATGAGCGGTACCCTTAACCGATGAACCAAAAAGAATAACCTTGCCGATAGGAAGTTTATCTTTTTTTAATAATGCGATATAATCCTCAACCGCCTTATTTATTTTTTTTGGAATTTTTTTTCGAG
>JACQRZ010000032.1 GCA_016206235.1 Candidatus Uhrbacteria bacterium | reverse complement strand
TTTGGAAATTGGAAATTAGGAATTGGCAATTTCAGTTATTCTGATTGAATATCAAGACGGCGTTGACCGCGGTGCTTGCGAACAACTTTGAGGCGAGCGAGTTCTTTCTCCAATTTCGCGGCAATAGTTGCATACTCTGCTGTGTCGAACTTCTTTGCTGTAAGAAGTTGCTCCGCGCGAAGTCGAGCCTGCTCAGCGCGCTCTTCGATAATCTCCTCTACCCTCTCGGCAGTATCTGCTAAGAGAAGGACCATATCAGGACGCACTTGGAGCATGCCACCAGACACTGCCAATGGAATGCTATCTCCTTTTTTCTTGATGAGAATTTCTCCTGGCTTAAGAATACCAACGAGTGGAATATGGTGCGGCAATACCGTAATCTCACCATCCATTGTGGGAAGCGTTACTTGGTCAATATCATCGGAGAAGACCTCATGCTCGGGAGTTATTATTTTGAGTAGCATAGAGTGTGGAGTGTAGAGTGTGGAGTGTAGAGTGAGAAGATATAGTAATATTCTTAACACTCCTCACTTATCACTTGTCACTCTTAATTAACGTCATCAATAGAGCCTTTCATGTAAAATACCTGTTCGGGCTTATCGTCATGCTTGCCATCGAGAATTTCTGCAAAGGCTCGGATCGTTTCTTTGAGTGACACATACGTGCCTGGAGTGCCGGTAAACGTTTCAGCCACAAAGAATGGCTGCGAAAGAAAGCGCTGGATCTTGCGCGCGCGGGTCACCAACATCTTGTCGTCGGCTGACAGTTCATCCATACCGAGAATAGCAATAATATCCTGCAAATCTTTATAGCGCTGCAAAACACGCTGCACTTCACGTGCTACGCGATAGTGCTCCTCGCCAATAATGTGCGGGTCAAGCATAGTTGATGTTGAATCGAGCGGATCAACTGCCGGGTAAATACCGAGCTGTGAAAGTTCACGTGACAACACAACGGTTGAATCCAAGTGGCCGAAGGTGGTTGCTGGCGCAGGATCAGTAAGGTCGTCTGCTGGAACATACACTGCTTGCAATGATGTAATTGATCCTTTTTGCGTTGAGGTAATGCGCTCTTGCAACGCACCCATTTCTGTCGCCAATGTTGGCTGGTAACCAACAGCTGAAGGAATGCGTCCCAAAAGCGCTGAAACTTCAGATCCCGCTTGCGTGAAACGGAAAATATTATCGATAAAGAGAAGCACATCTTGCTCTTCTTCGTCACGGAAGTATTCCGCCATGGTGAGCGCACTCAAACCAACACGAAGGCGAGATCCTGGCGGTTCATTCATCTGTCCGAACACAAGCGCTGTTTTATCCAGCACACCCGATGATTTCATTTCATGATACAAGTCGTTTCCTTCGCGCGTACGCTCACCCACACCGGCAAACACTGAAACACCACCATGCTCTGCAGCAATATTGCGGATGAGTTCGGTGATAACAACGGTCTTACCGACACCTGCGCCGCCGAAGAGACCAACCTTACCGCCCTTCATAAAAGGACAGATCAAGTCGATAACTTTGATGCCGGTTTCGAAAATTTCAATCTTGGTTGACTGATCTTTAAATGCTGGGGCTGCGCGATGAATAGGATACGTTTTGCCTTTTTTCAAGGTGGTGCCGTCGATCGGCTCGCCAAACACGTTAAACATGTGCCCAAGCGTCTCTTTGCCGACAGGCACAGAAATTGGGCCGCCAGTATCAACTGCGTCGAGATTTCGCATAAGGCCATCGGTTGAGCCAAGCGCAACCGTACGCACCATATTATTTCCCAAATGCTGCTGCACCTCTAAAACGAGTGTTGCCTTGCCATTGGCAACCTCAAGCGCGTTGTAGAGTGCTGGTAAATGCTCTTCAAATGCAACGTCGACAACGGGTCCAATAACTTGTTTAATTTTCCCTTTCATATATCTGTGGTCAGTGATTAGTTTTTAGTGATTAGTGGTTTGAGGTGAGTTGCTTGCTATTTTTGTATTTTTTTGCTATGCTATTTTGATGTTCTTTTCGAAAAGGAGACAAAACAATGACCGAGCAATCCTACAGAATTGGATGTAAAATATTTAAAGCATCACGGACCGATGCTCTGCAACACAAAGCGCATAACGTGGTAACTGAAGGAGGACTTGCAATTCAATCGAAATATATTTTCGAAGAAAGTTCTGCCGATGCTCTATCACTTCGTATTGCAACAGTAGTTAATGAACTGTTTGGCTTGTCAGGAAATCTTCTCTTTGGATTTGGAATCGAGCCAGTGCTCTTCCGAATTCCTATAAAGACTGCCCTCACAGTCCAGACGAAAAGTTCTTTCGAATGCGTTTCGCTTCATGTCCATAACACGCGCAGCGCAGAACTTCAGAAGTATCTTCTAACGCGCTGGCAAACAAAAGATCTTTCAGCAATACCTCGAGAGTCAACCATTGTTCAAGGTGCAATTGCTATCAACCTTGTTCGAAACGGACAGATTTTTACTGACCTAGAACTTACTCAGCTGATTATCGATGTATTTAACATCCATACGACCGATCAAGAACGTCGGGCAAATCTCATGATTGTTTCAAAGAGACGACCGCGACACGAAAAGGTCGCTCCGATAGGCATTGTATAGTCTCTCCAGCGGCCGCTTGCATCTCGCAGCGGCCTTTGTTTTTTGGGGACTATTCCAGTGCCGCCTTACCAGAAGAAATCTCTGAGATCTCCTGAGTAATCGACGCTTGTCGAGCCTGATTATAGGTGAGGCGCAAGTCAAAGAGCATATCTGTTGCGGCCTCAGAAGCATTATGCATAGCCATCATGCGCGCGCTATGCTCCGACGCTTCTGATTCCAAAACAGCTTTAAAAACCTGCATCTCGACAATGCGAGGAATAATAAATTCTAATACCGATTTGTCCGACGGCTCAAAAAGAAATTGTGCAAAATCCGTCGCTTCACGGTCAACTTCCTGCGCTTGAGGCCCGGTAAATGGCAGCAACTGCTTGCATACTGCTTTTTGACGCATCGTTGAAACAAATTCTGTCGTAACAACATATACTTTATCCAATTCGCCGCTGATATATTGCTCACTTACAAGATGCATGAGTGGCAGAATGTCTTGAATTGAAACAGTAATATCGTTTTTGGGAAAATCTGCCACAATCCTGTGCCCGTATCGCGCAACAAAATCTCGTGCTCGTTTGCCTAAGGTAAAAATTTCGCACTTCTCTACCCCTTGATGCTTTTCTTCACGAATCTTTCCAAGCAGCAATTGGACAAGCGCGTTATTAAACCCTCCACACAGTCCGCGATTGGTACTAATCAAAATAAAGCCGGCGTTTTTTACCTCACGTTCGGCAAGGAGCGGATGGAGTTTTTCAACACGACCAGAGAGATATGTCAGCATTTCCCACGCGTGAGTCGCGTAGGGCCGTGTTGCAGACACTGCAGAAATGCTTTTACGCATTTTTGAAGCCGAAACCATCTCCATTGCCTTTGTCATTTTTTTCGTGTTGGTGATGGATTTCATCTGTCGCCGAATTGTAAGCGCGCCTTTGGGCATACCTTGGTTAAATTCGAAATTCGAATATCGAAATTCGAAACGTTACTGTTGTTTTATTATTTGAATTTTGAATTTGTTTCGTATTTCGGATTTCGTGCTTCGGATTTTCTAGATTATTTTCTTAAACTTCTCAATCGCTGCTTTTAATATCTCTTCATTTTCTAATGAAAGGTCACCTGTTTGTTGAATACTTGGTAACAGCTCTGGTGAATGACTTTGCGCAAAATCAACAAGACCCGTTTCAAAATCTCTCACTTTATCGATAGCAATATCGTCAAGATAACCATTCACACCGGCATACAATACGACAACTTGGTGTTCCATGGAAAGCGGTTGGAACTGCACTTGTTTCAAAAGTTCGGTAAGCCGTGAACCGCGATTAATCTGCTTTTGAGTTGCTTCGTCAAAATCAGAGCCAAATTGAGCAAACGCAGCGAGTTCCCGATACTGTGCTAAATCAAGACGAAGTTTACCAGCAACCTTTTTCATTGCCTTTGTTTGCGCAGCTGAACCAACACGAGATACTGAAAGGCCTACGTTGAGCGCCGGACGAATACCTTGGTAAAAAAGATCGGTTTCAAGATAAATCTGTCCGTCAGTAATTGAAATCACATTTGTTGGAATATATGCAGAAACATCGCCGGCTTGCGTCTCAATAATCGGCAATGCGGTAAGTGACCCACCGCCGTTCTCTTTGCTCAATTTTGCCGACCGCTCCAAGAGACGTGAGTGAAGGTAAAAAATATCTCCTGGGTATGCCTCGCGACCTGGCGGACGCCTCAACAGAAGCGAAAGTTGGCGATAGGCTGCTGCATGCTTTGAAAGATCGTCGTACACAACCAAGACATCTTTGCCTTGATCCATAAAATACTCACCCATCGCGCATCCGGCATAGGGCGCAATAAACGACAGTGATGCAGATTCCGAAGCGCCAGCCAATACAACAATCGTGTAATCCATTGCTCCTTCTTCGCGAAGGCGTGCAACTGTTTTTGCAATTTTTGATTCTTTCTGTCCGATGGCAACGTAGATGCAGATCACTGCGTCTTTGGTTCCTTTGTACTGTTTTTGATTGAGAATCGCGTCAATAGCTACAGCAGTTTTCCCTGTCTGACGATCCCCGATAATGAGCTCGCGCTGACCACGACCGATAGGAATCATGGAGTCGATAGCCTTAATACCCGTCTGAAGCGGTTGATGCACTGACTGGCGAGTAATAACTCCAGGCGCAATCTTTTCGACTGGATAAAATGTTTTTGTCTTTAAATCATCGCGACCGTCAAGCACCTCGCCAAGAGGATTCACCACTCGACCCACAAGAACCTCGCCAACAGGAACTTCAAGAATGCGCCCTGTGCCGCGCACCACATCACCTTCCTTAATGTGCTCGAAATCACCCAAAATCATAACGCCGACAAGGTCTTCTTCAAGGTTCAGCACTACGCCAAAGGTCTTTACGCCATTATGAATGCCGAAATCCAACATTTCCGACTGTTTTGCAGACGACAATCCGTAAATCTTTGCAATACCATCACCAACCTCAACAACTTCACCAACGCTAGATGCCTCGCTCTCCGCCTTATAGGCAGACAGTGACGCTCGTAAGCTTTCAACAATATAATTTTTTTTCATACTACATAATACTAAATACTATATACAAAATGTTACATACCAACGTTAAGGGCTGCTCGTAGCTTTTCTATTTGATTGGAGACACTTGCGTCGACAACCCTGTCTTGTGCTCGCACAATCATTCCGCCAATCAGAGAAGGGTCATAGTCAAATGTGATATCTGATGCTTTCCCAAAGACATTCAGTAAGCTTGCGGCAACCTCCTTTTCAACCTTGGCGCATTTACTGGCCATAACAATGTGCACGCGGATAGTCCCCTCTTCGCGATCAAGGATGCTGCGAAGTTCTTTTAGAAGACTGTGGATAATTTTTGCTTTACCCTGCCGCGCAAGCGAGTTGATGCATTCGCGTAGAAGGGCGTCGATTTCTTTTTGAGACTTTCCACGCGCCAATTCCACCAGGCTTTCAGCGTATTGTTTTGCAGATAACTTTCTCATACTTGCGTAAACTTACCGATTACTTTTTTAACTGTTGCAGGCGATGGTTCTTGTACGCTCTCTTCAAGTACTGCTTTGCTTGCCTGAAGCACAAGGTCGGCAAAATATTCCCGCGCCTCGCGCAAACTTTGTTCTTTTTCTATCGCGATTTTTTCGCGAGCATCAACAACAAAACGCTCCACCTCCTCTTTTGCTTTTTTCAAGGCTGAAGCTCGTTTCTGCTCCGCAAGCTTATGTGCGTCCTCTAAAAGTCCCGCAGCCTCTCGCTTTGCATTTTTAATCAACTCTTTGCCGGCAAGCTCCGATGCTTTCAATCGCTCTTCAAGAGCGCGTGCATCTCCAAGGCTTTTTTCAATTGTGTCAGCTCTCTTTTGGAGTATCGCGAGCACAGGCTTATATAAAAACCTGTGAAGCACAAACAATAATACTCCAAAATTAACTATCTGAGCTATGAGAATGCGCCAGTCAATACCAAGTTTTTCGAGAATTTCCATAATCTAGTGACGAGTGGTTCGTGGCTAGTTGTTAGTGGTTAAACGAATTTCACGAGTAAGGCGATGACAAGTGCGTAAATCGCAATTGCTTCGGTAAACGCGATACCCAAAATCATAACGGTCTGAATCTTGCCAGAAGCCTCTGGATTGCGTCCAATTGCTTCAAGTGCTTTTCCAACCAAAATACCGATGCCAATTCCTGGCCCAATCGCGCCGAGACCCATTGCAAGCGCAGGACCAAGGTATTGTGCCCAGATCGCAGCAGCTTTGGCTAACTCGAGTTGTTCTTCCATATTTTTTAGTGATTAGTGATTAGTGATTAGTGGTTAGTAAAGAGGTAGGTGCACGACTTTTCACTTAGCCCTCTTCACTTTTCACTCAAATTAATGGTGTGCTTCTTCTGTTGCCATTTTCAAAAAAACGAGTGTTAGTAAGGAAAAAACCAATGCTTGGATAAAGCCTACAAAAACTTCCAGAAAAAGAAAAGGCAGTGGAATAATATAAGGAACCAAAAAAACCATAACGGTTAACAATACTTCCCCAGCAAAAATATTTCCAAATAAACGAAACGAGAAAGAAATCAGTTTTGAAACCTCAGATACAAGCTCTAGCAAACCGACAAAAAAATTCATGGGACTCGAAACGTTGATAAACTTACCTGCGTATTTAAAGAACCCGATACTCGCAATACCTACGACTTGAATAGTAATCACACTTATGGCAGCCAAGGCTACAGTGGTGTTGAGATCAGCTGTTCCTGCGCGAATCAATGGGACAATCACGCTTTTTCCCTCGTGCACCTCCTGTAGGCCGACTGCACCCATTCCCGGAAGAAGCCCTGCCCAGCTTGAGGTAATAATGAACAAAAAAATCGTTGCAATGAGTGGGAAAAACTTCTTTGTTTGTTCGCGGTTGTGAGTTACGCTATCCACCAGGCCTAAGAGTCCTTCGATCACGGCTTCAAAGGTGTTTTGTACGCCGCTTGGGACCATCTGCATCCTGCGAGTTGCAACCATTCCCAGTACAATAAGCAGCAACGAAACAATCCATGTCACAACCATGCTGTTGGTTACGGGGAGCGAGCCAATATAGAAAAGTTCTTCTGCTGCTATGGAGATATTCATTTACTAGGTTTTAGGTTATAGGGATTAGGTTTTAGGTTCGTTTTCTTGATCGTTTTCAGCCTGTTCTAGGGCTTCTTTTGTCTTTCGAACAACAATCACCGTTGAGATAATGATTGCTAAGCCAATGCCTAAGAGCAAAAACAAAGGTGATGTGGCAAGCTTTTTATCGATGAATCGACCCAAAAACGCAAATCCAATCAGTGGAATTGCGATCATATACCCTATCTCCCAGGCATATCCGAGCATTGACCACAAAGTCCCGTTTTTCTTTTTATCCATAAATAAAAAGCTACTTCCTTTAATCATAAAAAGGAAACTCTAGTAGTATAACCGCTTCATTGAGATCGTCAATCCCTTTAAAAGTCGATTTATTAACATTGAGGTCTTAATTTAAAGAGCCTGCAGGCATTCTCGGTTGTCTGGCGGGCAACCTCATCAAAAGAGATGCCTTTTATTTCGGCTATACGCTCGGCAACATATCGCACATAGAGGGGCTTATTTTTCTTGCCGCGGTTTGGGGTCGGTGTGAGGTATGGCGAGTCAGTTTCAATGAGCATTTTTTCAAGAGGTGTTTGCGCCACAACATCATCGTACTGGCTTGCAAATGTTATTATACCCGTAAACGAAATCAAAAAACCGAGATCAAGGTAACTCTGTGCTTGAAGCCAATTACCAGTAAAACAATGCATAACGCCGTGTTCCCGTACCTTGCCTTTGCCAAATCTTGCAAATAATATTTCCGACATATCCTCATGGGCATCGCGACAATGGATAATTAAAGGCAAGCCTACTTCATGAGCAAGCTCAACATGCTGTAAAAAAAGCTCCTTTTGCCGTTCCTTAATTCTTAATTCTAGATTCTTAATTCTATAAAAGTCCAGCCCGCACTCCCCTATTG
>JACQRZ010000002.1 GCA_016206235.1 Candidatus Uhrbacteria bacterium | reverse complement strand
TTCATATGTTATAACACTTCCGGTGCAAGCGAGATAATTTTAGTAAACCCTTTGCCGCGTAACTCACGAGCAACTGGTCCAAAAATACGGCTGCCGCGCGGTTCTTTTGATTTCTTATCGACAAGCACGATTGCATTATCATCAAAGCGAATGTATGTTCCGTCTTTTCGTCGAGTCTCCTTGCGCGTTCGGACAAGCACGCCATGCGCCACTTCACCTTTCTTTACTGAACTGTGAGGAAGTGCTTCTTTGATTGATACGGTAACAATGTCGCCAAGACGAGCATAGCGCTTTTTGTATCCGCCAAGCACGCGAATGCATTGGATGCGTCGAGCTCCTGTGTTGTCTGCTGATTTTAAGATTGATCGATGCTGAATCATATTTTAGTGTTTAGTGTCAAGTGTTGAGTGCTGAGCATTTTTCTTTTCGCTCTTCACTTATCACTCGTCACTTATTATATGCTACACTCCATCGCTTTGTTTTACTCATAGGTCGCGTTTCATAAAATTCTACCACGTCACCTACTTTATACTCTCCTCTTTCTACGTGCACCTTGTATCGTTTCGATGTTGTGTAACGTTTTTTGTATTTTGGATGAGGCTGTATACGATCAACACGGACGACAAGAGTCTTCTGCATTGCAGTACTGACGACAACTCCTTTAAATGTTCTTTGTGCCATACGTATGATCTCCTACTTTTTAAGACTTCGAGCTCGCAGTACACCTAATACGCGAGCAATTGTTTTTCGTGATGCACGAATTTCCCGGATATTTTTTACCTGTTTTGCTGCAATACCAAATCGAAGCATCCGAACTCGTTCGCGCGCATCGGCAAGAACGTTCTGTAACTCTTGTTCTGTTTTTTCTGTAAGTTCGCTCATGTTCATATTGATACCTTCGTAACGAATCGTGTTTTAACTGAAAACTTATGCCCTGCCAAACGAAATGCCTCCCGAGCAACTGCCTCTGCAACACCGCTCATTTCCAACAAGATAGTGCCTGGCTTTACGGACACCACATAGTGGTCAACCGCGCCCTTACCGCCACCCATAGGATTTTCGTTCCCATGGAATGTTACTGGCTTGTCTGGAAAGATGCGAATCCACACCTTTCCTCCGCGCTTGACATGACGGGTAATGGCCCTGCGGGCAGCTTCTATCTGGCGAGCGGTAATCCAGCTTTCCTCCAATGACTTCAGTCCAAAGTCTCCAAAGCTGACCTGCACACGAGTCGTCGCGACGCGGCCCTTGTTCCGAGCGCGACCACGATGCCATTTTCTATGTTTTACTTTTTTAGGGAATAACATACCTTCATTAATTTCCAATATCTAATTTCTAAATAACTTTTAATTTTTTTTAATTTTATAACTGTCATTTTGAGTTTGTCCGCCGAAGGCCCGCCTGAGGCGGGTATACGGATCCCTGCCCGCTCTCCGGCGGGTACCTCTGGCGGAGAAATTGGTAATTGGATATTGGAAATTATTCAGAGAAGCCTTGCACACCAAGTTCGGTTGCTTTTTTTTCTATCTTTCTGAATGCATCGAGTCGCTCAAGTTCATAATCATTGAAATCGGCAAACGGGAAGGCGTATTTTCCAAGCAACGGAAATCTTTCTGAAACTCGTTGAGCCATAAGCTGCCCTGTTTTGCGATAGGTCGGATGCCCCTGCGGCGAGGTACGCAACTCCACCATGTGATTGATCGCACGCAAATTCATGCGCATATAAAAACGATTGTATGCGCCGTGCGTCACGAGGTACTGCGCTTCATGAGGAAAATCTTTCTTGATTGCCACATATGCCTCAACCGCCTTGTCCATAGCGCGCCTATACTCTGATTCAAACCCCGACATCACAATTTCTTGCGGCGTCCAGTACCCAAGTTCGTTCGTAAATACCTGGTGGTGGCGCGTAAGAATACGGTGACGCATCAAATCTTTGTACACTCCCCAATCAGCAACTACATCAAAAGCAAAGTACGCCTCTTCAAATGAACGTCCCGGTTTGTGATGGCGATTTTTTCGCAATGCCGTATAGTGGCGCACTATGGCATCTGTATCGGCGTCATGCATTGCCTTTGCTTTTTCAAAGGCAGCGCTGTATGGCATTTGAGATCTGCTGTAGAGAATGCTTGCGATGATTTTTTCTATTGCTAGCGGGTCAGCATCGGCGAGTTCAACGGTGAGTTCGGTGTATGTATTTGGCGAATGTTCAATATGATCAGCAACTGGCAACGATTTTTCCGTATTCTGCAAGTACTCACGATACTGTTCACCGCGCTCATTGGTTGCGCGCTTAATGAAAGCCGGGATTACTTTTTTTAAATTCTCGTCCATCTGGCGACCAATCGTTCTCACCTCTTCGAGCGGATCATTGAGAAGATGAATCAAAAGATACTCAAACGCGCGACCATTCGCGTATGCCCCCATGTTTGTATATGCAGAAAGTGGCAAGAGCCCTCGGGCGATATCGCACGCCTTTGCGCGAATTGAAAACTTATACGCAGTCTCGTTTTCGTCACCCGGAAAAATTTCTTTCAAGAGAGGCTGGATATCGCGAACGATTTTGCTGTAGGTATCAAAAAGAAGATTGTTGACCTCGAGGTACAGATCGCGATACTGCGACTGTATAATTTTTTGATCCTTATAAAACTGATACTCGCCGTCCTTTTTTTGATCGAAATACACATAGCGCGTAGACTTTTCGAGTGGCGACATGCCGAGGCGATGCTCCTCAATACTCTTAGTTGCAAGCATGGAGATATTTTCCATTGCCACATGGCAACCGCCAAGCTCGGCAACTGAGTCATCGCCATACCCCACAAGGATGCGCTCATAAAAGTCTTCGGCTTTTGAGGTGTTTACTCCTTCCAGAGATGCAGTCTCGTTTGCAAAAAACCCCTGAAGCACGTCTTCACCAATAAACTCATCGAGAAAAAGGCGGCGCACGTCCTTTTGGGTGCGCGAATAGCGTGAAAAGAGCGTTCCTTTAATTACTTCGGGCAAGTTGATGAGCGCAAAAACATCACTTTCCGTTGAGGTAAAATAGTGTTCAAGGATTTTTTTCTCTTCTGCTGTATACATTGCTTTTGTAGCTTTTAACTTGCAGCTTTTACGAGTTGAGAGTGCAGAAAATCTCTGAAGTGCATTTTTCTACAGACTCTATTTATATTGCGCCGGAATTCGCCGTCGCCATGAGGCTATGGCGCAACGAAGGCTACTTAATCTCGACAGATAATACTTTAACGGGCTGGAGTGGTCTTGAAGCCTCGCCAGACGGACTTATTTCCACCGGCGTTGATGCAACCTTGTCTACCACATCCATGCCGTCTACCACCTTTCCAAAAATGACATAATTTTTGGGCAGCGGCACGTCTTGGTGCATGATAAAAAACTGGCTGCCATTGGTATTGGGGCCGGCATTTGCCATTGCCAACGTACCGCGCGTATACGCACCCTCAAATGGTTCATCTTCAAAGGTGTATCCCGGACCCCCGGTACCATCACCTTTTGGATCGCCGCCCTGGATCATAAAATTTTTGATAATACGGTGAAACGTGGTGTTGTTGTAAAAACCCTTGCGCGCGAGTGTTACAAAGTTGTTTACCGTTTTTGGAGTCTTGTCATCTGTGAGCTTGATAGTGATATCGCCTTGCGAAGTTTTTATAATGGCTGTGGTACTTTGTTCATTCTTTTCCATAGGTTGCTTTTTTGATGTGTCAGGTTTTTTTACTTGCTGCTGGAGCGCATTCTGTGGCGCAGATGCGGCTGATTTTTTTTGCATCATGTACCAAACTCCTCCTGCGAGCACAAGCACAACAATACTAGTGCCGATAATAATACCCATTTTTTGTGTCATACTATTAGATTACTATTATAATC